>CAYJPF010000093.1:0-10710 GCA_964372025.1 uncultured Peptococcaceae bacterium
TGCGACCAAAAAGTAACAACCCCCTCTGCGACCAGAGAAAATAAACTAACAAACGTAGGCGAGGGCAAGCCAAACCTGCAACAAACGAAATACAACCCAAACTAGCTATCCGCCGACAAATTGAAGAAACCCACAACCCAGCCAACAAAAACCACCAAAATCAAAAGACCAAACCAAACAACCCACAAAACCCAACCCAAACAAACTATCCGCCGATAAACGTAAGCAACTTATAACCCAGCAAACAAAAGGCAGCATAACAACCCAATATATCCACAGAAAAACAAAAACAAATTCTCGGGCTGTTTCGGCTGCGCCAAAAATCACTACTTTTAAGCCAATTTTAAATTATCTTGCCTGCCGGCTTAATTATACTTACACATAATTTACATCTTACCCTTTTTTGGCTTAAAATAATAGTATTCATAAATAGCTTTAAGACCTTGGGGGCTCTGCCCCCTGAGCTAGTGCCAAAATCTCTGATTTTGAGTACTAGCTACGTGCATAGCTGCGAGTTAGCTTTAGCTAAGTCCAGCTAGGCCAATACCCCCGCAATTTTTTGAAAAAAATTGACTAAAACTTCAAAAGGGGCTATTGCAGTTTTTTGCAATAGCCCCCCTCTTTATTCTAAATTATCTTAATGCTGCTTGAGCTGCTGCTAAGCGCGCAATCGGTACCCTAAAGGGCGAGCAGCTTACATATTGCAAGCCCAAATTATGGCAAAACTCTACCGAGGCAGGATCGCCACCATGTTCGCCGCAAATGCCCAATTTAATATCGGGACGGGTTGCCTTACCCTTGCTTACCGCCATCTCCATCAATTGGCCAACACCGGTTTGATCCAAGCGAGCAAAAGGATCGCTTTCATAAATTTGCTTTTTATAATAATCATCCAAGAATGCACCGGCATCATCACGAGAGAAGCCAAATGTCATCTGGGTTAAATCATTAGTACCAAAAGAGAAGAATTGAGCATGCTCAGCCACTTGATCAGCAGTTAAACAAGCACGGGGAATCTCAATCATTGTGCCAATTAAATAGCTTAAGTCAACTTTAGCTTCTTCAATTAAACGATCAGCAGTAGACTTAACAATATCATACACAAACTTAAATTCCTTAGATTCGCCAATTAAAGGAATCATAATTTCCGGCACTAAATCAATGCCCTTGTTTTGCTTAACATAAATAGCTGCCTCGATAATAGCTTGTGCCTGCATAGCAGCAATTTCGGGATAGGTTACAGCCAAACGGCAGCCACGATGACCCATCATCGGATTAAATTCATGCAATTGAGCACAACGAGCTTTAACAGCTTCAAAAGTTAAGCCCATTTCCTTAGCCAAGGCTTCAATATCTTGGTCGGCAGTCGGCAAAAATTCATGCAAAGGTGGATCAAGCAAACGAACGGTTACCGGACGAGCACCCATAACCTCGTAAATGCCAATAAAATCGCCTTTTTGCATCGGTAATAAATGCGCCAAAGCCTCCTTACGGCTGGCCTCATCATTGGCCAAAATCATCTGGCGAATACGGGCAATACGATCCTCTTTAAAGAACATATGCTCGGTACGGGTAAGGCCTATGCCCTCTGCACCATAATCAATAGCATTTTGAGCATCCTCGGGAGTATCAGCATTGGTGCGTACTTTTAAGGTACGATAATTATCAGCCCAAGCCATCAAACGGCCAAAATCGCCGCTAATAGTTGGCTCTACGGTGGCGATATCACCGCAATATACCTTGCCGGTGCTGCCATCTAAAGAGATATAATCGCCTTCTTTAAAGGTTTTGCCGCCTAGGCTAAATACTTTATTTTCTTCGTCGATAATAGCATCGCCACAACCTGCTACGCAGCAAGTACCCATGCCACGTGCCACAACAGCTGCATGAGAAGTCATGCCGCCGCGCACGGTAATAATGCCTTTAGCTGCGGCCATACCTTCGATATCTTCGGGCGAAGTTTCCTGACGAGCCAAAATTACTCGCTCACCACGGATAACATGGGCATCTTTAGCTTCGTCAGCGGTAAAGTAAATTTTACCTGCTGCCGAGCCGGGAGAAGCTGCCAAACCTGCGCCTAAGCACTCGGCTTCTTTTAAGGCGGCTAAATCAAAGGTGGGATGCAAAAGATGATCCAATAATTTAGGATCTACCATCAAAACGGCTTCCTTTTCGCTGATCATGCCTTCATCTACCAAATCTACAGCAATCTTTAAAGCTGCATTGGCAGTACGCTTACCATTACGGGTTTGCAAGAAGTATAATTTACCATTTTCGATAGTAAATTCCATATCCTGCATATCACGATAATGCTTTTCCAAAGTATTGGCAATATCCATAAACTGGCCATAAACCTCGGGCATATCCTGCTCTAATACCGAAATCGGCTTAGGAGTACGGATACCGGCTACAACATCCTCGCCCTGGGCATTAATTAAATATTCGCCATAAATGGCTTTTTCGCCGGTAGCCGGGTTACGGGTAAAGGCAACACCTGTGCCCGAACTATCGCCCATATTACCAAAAACCATCATCTGAATATTAACAGCCGTGCCCCAATCGCCGGGGATATCATTCATGCGGCGATAAACAATAGCACGATGATTATTCCAAGAACGGAATACAGCCTTAACAGCCTGCATAAGCTGCTCTAAAGGCTCGGTGGGGAAATCGGCGCCAATTTCTTTTTTATATAAAGCTTTATATTCGGCAATTAACTGCTGCAAATCTTCCACAGTTAAATCATTATCAAATTTATAGCCTTTAGCTGCTTTAATGCCTTCCAAGATATGCTCAAAACGGGCTTTGGGAATTTCCATAACCACATCCGAAAACATTTGGATAAAACGACGATAAGAATCATGCGCAAAACGAGGATTTTGAGTAGATTCGCAAAGAGCAGCCAAGGCGGCATCATTCATGCCTAGGTTTAAAATAGTATCCATCATGCCCGGCATCGAAGCACGAGCACCCGAACGTACCGAAACTAAAAGTGGGTTTTTATCATCGCCGAATTTTTTGCCAGAAATCTTTTCCAGCTCGACCATGGCTTGTTTAATTTGCTCGGTAATTTCTGCCGATACCTGCTTGCCTTGCTCATAATAATCGGTGCAGGCTTCGGTGCTAATAGTAAAACCATCGGGAATAGGTAAACCTAAGTTGATCATTTCGGCCAAGTTAGCGCCTTTACCCCCCAGTAGATTTTTCATCGAGGTATTACCCTCTTTAAATAAGTATACAAACTTTTTACTCACTTATTTTCGCATCCTTTCGTCACAAAATTTGGTCAACTTGTAAGATATTCGTCATTAAAGGTGGGATATCCTTTTTAAAATAAAAATCTTTTATATAGGAAAGATATTTTTTATTTTGCCAGCGCTTTACCCTGCTTGCCGGCAATATAAAGGAAGATGCCGCCCAGCACAAATAAGAGGATAATCGATAGTATTGCATAAGATCCACGCCCCGAAACCCCTCTTACCAGGGCATACAGCGCCGGGCCCAAAATAGCTGCAAATTTGCCAAAGATATCAAAAATCCCAAAATATTCACCGGCCTTACCATCCGGTATCATCTTGCCGAAATGCGAGCGGGATATAGCCTGAATACCGCCCTGTACCAGGCCAACTAATATTGCCAAGCACCAAAAAATAGTGGTGGCTTGGGCTATTGACAAAAACTGCTCCTCTATACCAAAACCCATCACAAAGCCACTGATACAAATCACAAAATAAATGCTTATCGCCCAAGCAACCAGCCGCAAGCTACCAAATTTGCCGGCCAAACGACCAAAGAAAATAGCCGCCGGAAAGGCAATAAGCTGGGTAAGCAGCAATGCCAATATCATTTGGCTTGCCTCTAGCCCCAAAGTAGTGCCATAGGCAGTAGACATCGATATCACCGTATTTACGCCATCAATATAAAAGAAATAGGCAATCATAAAATAAAAGATGGCTTTATTTTTGACTATTGTTAAAAAAGTGGATTTTAGCGATATTAAAGATTTTTTAACCAGTTGGCCGCCAATTAATTGATGCCCCTGTTTTTGATGGCAATTGATGATTAAAGGCATCGAAAAAATGCCCCACCAAAACACGGCAATAATTAGGGAAATTCGCACCGCCAAAACACTATCGATACCCCAGGCTTCGCCAAAATTAATCAGGCCTATAGCTGCGATAAAGGGAATTGTGCTGCCGCCAATATAACCCAAAGCAAAGCCCAAAGATGATAGATAATCCATCCGTTTGGCGGTGGTAATATCCGGCAAAAAGCTATCATAAATCATCACCGAGGCGCTATAGCCTAAATGCGAAATAATATAGCCTACCAGCATACCCTGCCAATCTGCCGTAAAGGCACAAAAGGAGGTAAAGGCCAGGCCGATAATCAAAAACAGCCCAAACAGGCGCTTTTTAAAGCCTTGATAATCGGCAATTGCCCCCAAAAAAGGCGAAACAATTGCAGCCAGCGCAGTACCGCAGGCCGTTCCCACACCCCACCAAAAATCGCCATCATAGCCGGCCGCTGCCGCCTGCGAGGTAAAATATACCGGAAAAATAGCAGCTAACATGATTGTGGCATAAACAGAATTGGCCCAATCATATAAAAGCCAGCTTTTTTCTTCTATGGTTAATCGCATAAAATTTTCCCTTCAAAATTATAATTTAAATTTGTTATTAGCTGTTGATAATCTTGCTTACAAAAACAGTTTAGCAAGTTTACTGCCTCGGTCAGGGCTTGTTCAAACAAAGGGTAAATTTGATAGGCCTGATGATTATTATCCAGGTTTTGCGGCAATGCCAGCGAAGATATAAGCTGTTGCATATTAAGAATTTTTTCGGCCATAGCTACCGGCCGTGGATGCCCGATAAAGGCGGTAATATGATGAAAGCCAAAGGCGGCTTGCTCCAATTTTTTGGCTGCAATATTGGGGTAGATGGCAGCTAATACTGCCTGTTTGCAAGATTGATAATCAAGATATTTTTGGCGCTGCTTGCTTAAATTAAATTTTTCGATTATAATATAATCAAAAGCCGATTCGATAAAACGATGGCCAATGCCATCCGGCTTAAGCCGATTAATCAAAGGATGGGCGGCTTTATCCAAGGCATAATGGCAGATAAAGCCTGCTAAATAGGCCTGCTGCTTTTTATTTAGCCGGCCACTATTAACTAAAGGCGCTATAAAATCGGCTGCTTTTTGGCTATGTAAAAAGTGGCCATAATCGCTAATCGGGTTTTGATGCCAAGGCTGATAATAAAATAGCAAATCGGGTCCTTGACAGCCCAAGGCAAACAGAGCTAACTCGTCTTTTAGCGGGCTTGCCAAATCATTGGCCAATAAAGCCAAGGCCATTTGCCCTAATTGATAATGCGCCGCAACTGCCGGCATAAATTCACCTACCTAAAAAATATTTATCAAAAGTTACTATTTACATTCTATCATACTTTTGTTGAATTATAAAGTAAAATACTGTTAAAAGGGGTTTTTTATGGATAAAAAAGAATTACGCGGCCTAATCAGCCAAAAAATCAGGGCTAGCGACAGCCTTTATTTAGAGCAATCCGGGCTGATTATCGGCCAAAAATTACAAAATCTGCCGCTTTATCGTCAAGCCAAAACGATCATGGCTTTTGTTAATTTTGATGATTTGGAAATTGATATGCAGCCTATTTTGGCCGATATTTTAGATAGCGGCAAAACCTTGGCCTTGCCTTATATTTATGCACCCCATTTGATGCTGGCCAAAAAGGTGGATGATTTAGCGCAGCTTACTGCCGATTGCTATGGCATCCCCGCCCCTACTGCCGCCATGCCTACTTTGGCAAAAGCTGATTTGGATTTAATTTTAGTGCCCGGGCTGGCTTTTGATAGCGCCATGGGACGACTTGGCCGGGGGGCTGGGTTTTATGATAATTTTCTTAAGGATTATAGCGGCTATAAGCTGGGAATTTGTCGCAAAATCCAAATTGTGGATTCCGCTTTAGCAGATAGCCATGATGTTTTTATGGATTTGGTTTTGTTTGATTAGGTATTCATATATTAATGGGAGGTAATTAGCTTGATTATGCTTTATGTAGCTGCAATTATTTTTTTGATATTGAGCATTGTGTTCTTTACCGGTAGGGGCGGATTCTTAATCAGTGGTTATAATACTGCCAGTGCTAATGAGAAAAAACGATATAAACTTAGCAGATTAACTAAGGTTATGGCTATAGGCACAGGGATTATATCTTTATTATTGTTCTCATTTGCTATTTTTAGTGAGGTTTTGCCTAGTTGGGGGTTTGGCGTTTTAGGTTTTGCTTTTTTAGCAGATGCTATAGCTATGCTTATTTTAACAAATACCTATGCTAAAAGAAAACCGCATGAGCAAGAAGATCAAGTAAGCACGATAAACGCCCAAACTAAAAAAGGGCTGAAAATCTTTTTGGTAATATCTATTCCGGTGTTTATTCTTTTTATCAGTTTTATATTATTTATTGGCAATATTGGGGTGGAAATTAATAGTGATACTATCGTATTAAGTGCTACTAATTGGGGCAATTATATTGTTGATATAGAGGAAATCGACTCTGTAATATTTAGAGAAAATTTTGAACGTGGTTCTCGAACAAGCGGTATCGGCAGTTTTGTTCATTTTGCAGGGAATTTTAAAAACAGTGAATTCGGCAACTATATTTTATATTCTTTTGCCAGTTGCGATAGCCATATTATTATAATTACCGAGGGCAAAACAGTTGTTGTAAATGATAAAACCAATGAGGCCACAAAAATTTTATATGAGCAAATCCAAAATGCATTATTCTAATTTTAGCTTAATTGATGGAGGTTTTAGCTAAGCACGAGCCCATAATTCGAACCCACCCCAGAACAAATTAGGACTGGAAATAGGCAAGTTTTCATCATTATCTTATATTCACAAACATTTATTTGCTGAAATTTATGATTTTGTCGGAGAAATTCAGCAAGTAAATATGGCAAAAGGCAGTTTTCGCTTTGCACCACTTATCTATCTTGAACTATCATTATAAAATATCGATAAAATGACCGATTCTACTTTTGAAGAAATTATCGAAAAATTTATATGAAAGGCATAGATGCCAGCTATCATTGTGAGGGATATAGTGCTTATAAGGTTGATGATTTAATCTAAATCCCTCCTATATAAAAACAAAAACAAGCTACCATTTTAAAATGTCAGCTTGTTTTTTAATTAGCCTTTATCGGCTTTTATAAACCTATTACCATTCTTAATACTAGGTTTTCTACTATTTGTAATGCTATAAATGCCAAAATCGGCGAAAAATCTAGCGGCATCCCTGGCGATACCGGTATAATTCGACGGAAAAAACCAAGTACAGGCTCCGTCATCTCGTATATAAAACGAGTTAAACCATTATCGCCCAATCTTATCCAGGACATTATTACCCTTGCAAATAACATAAAATAATAAACCCTAAACACCGCCCAAAGTACAGTGTATAAGCTAATATTAATCCCTCCAGCCTATTTATTCTTTAGCCATTGCGTAGACGAAAAACGCTCATCATGGCTAAAATCATTAAAGCTGCCGTCTTTTTCCATAATTTGGCCGCTTAAATCTACATTCGACGAGCTAAATATAAATGTTCCCCCCGATACCTTGCGCGGCACCCCATCTAATGCAAAAGTTGCCCCCGATAAAAAATCGACCATCTTTTGCGCTATATCCCGATCCATATCCTCAAAGTTAGCTACAACTACTTTGCGTGCCTTGATATGATTGGCAATTTCCTGCATATCCTCATAAGAGGCGGCTTTAATTAATACCATTTCCATAAAATCTTGCCCCTTGCCCGAGCCCTTGCCGGGCACGGTTACCAAATTTGGCTTAGCCTTCTTTTTTTCTTCATTCCAGGTAGGGCGCTCGATGGTCGATAAAGGCGGCTTAATATTGCTGCCGGTTTCTTCATTTACCATATCGCCTTCTTGATCTACATCCTTAAAGAAAAAATTGCTCATTTTGTCTAATAAACCGCTCAAATTTATCGCTCCTTTTAATAAAACCCTTAACTTAAAAATTTCTCGCAATTATGCTTAATTCCTGCTAAAAAATAAAATATCCGTTAATTTTCTAATTATTATAATTGCGTGCCCCAAAAATATTGCTACCTACCCGCACCATATCCGCGCCTTCTTCTATGGCAATTTGATAATCATTGCTCATACCCATCGACAAATGCTTTAAATCGATAAATTCACGCCCCTTTAGCTGCTCTTTTTCCTTTAGCAGGCGCAAATCGCGGAATATTGGCCGCATTTGCTCACTATCATCCAAAAAAGGGCCAATAGTCATCATACCGCTGATTTTTAGATTAGGATAGGCGCTAAGCTCATCCAAAAAATCGCTTACTTCGGCCTTACTTAGCCCAAATTTTTGATCATCATCGGCAATATTTACCTGCACCAAACAAGGCAAAATAATATTTTTGGCCTCAGCTCTTTTTTGGATTTCCGCAGCCAGGCTTAAAGAATCCAAAGAATGCAACATGCAGATTTTATCGATAATATATTTAACTTTATTGCTTTGCAAATGGCCAATTAAATGCCAATTTAAATCCGGCCTTTGCTCTTGCTTAAGCAGCAATTCTTGCACTTTATTTTCGGCAAATTGGTTATGACCTGCGCTATTAGCCTCGTTAATGGCATCTATTGGCTGGGTTTTGCTTACCGCCAAAAGCTCAATTTTGGCCTTGGGATTAGGCGCTTTGGCTTTGGCTTGCTCAATATTATAATATATCTGTTCTAAAGCTTGGGCTATAGTCATTTTATCCCCCTTTATTTATTGTCTTAAACTAAAAAACTTCCTGCCCTTCCATCGATGGGTCGGGATTTATTACTACATTTAAGCCGGCCTCTAATTCATTATCAATGCCCTTGATTACCGAATAGCCATCTTGGGCGGCCAATTCATCAACCGGCCAAAACTCAATGCGGTTTTTTTGACGCAGATAAATGCCGATAATGCCCTGCTCATTGATAGTTACCGCTTCGCTGGGCACTATAAAGCCCTCTATATCACGGGCAATAATTTCGGCCTGCGCATAACGCAAATTAAGCAGCATATCTTCTTGATTACTGATGCTAAAGATAAAGTAACTATCCCCTAAATCATTTTCGCGACGCTCGTCAAAGCTTAAGTAAAAATGCTGGCCATTATCCAAGGTAAAATCCAGGCGGCTTTCCTCATCTAATAAATTATGCGGATCATTCAACTTTAAAATCAAAGTATAGCCCATCAAATTATCGATTAACCTAGCTACCGGCCGTCCTTCGGCTTGATTTGGAGGCATATTATCGCCATAAATTAAAGCCGGATCAGGTGCATTTAGGTTAGCAATACTATCATCATTAGCCTGGTTAGCGGCGTTATCTATGGCATTTGCATCATCTGCGGCCGTTTCGCTATCCGGCTCGGCCTCGGCCGGTATTGGCGGCGTATAGCTTGCAGCTAGCTGGTTAAAAGCTTGATCCAGATTAATTTGATCTAATAAATCCGGTTGCAGTATTTGCTCCCAGCCATCCAAAGCAAAAGAGATAATGCCGCCGCGGTCGGCTATTAGGTTGATATCGCCGCTTTGGCCGATAACAGTGCCTTGATTAACTCGCTCGCCTTCATTGATGGCCGAAACAAAGGCTCCGGCAGAAGGGGCATTTAGCAGGGTTTCGTGGCGCATTACTAAAAGCTCGCCTTGCAGGGTAATGCCAATCGAGCCTTGTTCGATGGTATCAAAATCGATCATTCTGCTTTTTATATAATCCTGCACCCATAGGGTTATCATTATCAAAACAAAGCCGATAATCAAAACCAAAACAATATCCAGCATATAATTGGGTTTATTTAATTGTCGTTTTTTTTCAATCATAGTAGTATTATATCATTTTTTTGAGCAGCTGACAATAAGCCGATTATGTCTTTTTTTGACAAAATCTGACAAGGCCTTGATCTTAATTTAGGCGATATGGCAAATTGCATGCCGATCCTTTGTTTAGCCACCATGTACCAAATCCGAACCCATTTTTACCCCAATTTGCCGACCCCATACGGGCTAGCCAGCTCTTGACATAATACCATTATGACTGCGAGCTGACACGCCCGTCTGGGCTACGGCAAATAGGCGTAAAAACGCTCCGCGCCCCAGAAGAAATTAGGGCGGGCTAGGCAAGGCACGACGACGCAGCTGTACTTTTACCGTACTGCAAGGAGGAGAAACGCTGCATAGTCCGCCCTAATTTTTTCTGGGGTGGGTTCGGATTTGGTACATGGTGGCTAGCGTAGAAGGACTTAACAAAAGCAAAATACCCTAAAAGGGTAGCAATCGAAGATAAGTCAAGATATCAAAAGCAGCTAGCGAGTAGAAAAACTTACTAAACTAGCAAATGTAGTTGGAGCGGTATTTTGTATTTTCCAGGTGGGGCGGTTTTTGCCCCGTCTGGGAAATTAAAAATAAAGGCCGCAATGTTTGAGGAGTATCAAGTTAACGAGGATAGTAATATCAGGTTTTCGGCGCAAAGCAAAACTGTAGTTGCGAGCTGGGCTTGAGTACCCTAAAATAGTAGCAATCGAAGATAAGACAAGATATCAAAAGCAACTAGCGAGTAGAAAAACTTACTAAACTAGCAAATGTAGTTGGAGCGGTATTTTTAATTTTCCAGGTGGGGCGG
>CAYJPF010000094.1:0-10649 GCA_964372025.1 uncultured Peptococcaceae bacterium
TACTTTTTGCGACCAAAAAGTAACGTCCCCCTCTGCGACTAAAGAAAATAAACTAGCAAACGTAGGCGAGGGCAAGAAAACCAGCAACACACGAAATACAACCCAAACTAGCTATCCGCCGACAAATATAAGCAACCTACAACCCAGCCAACAAAAACCACCAAAATCAAAAGAAAACCCAATACCCCACGAAGCACAACCCAAATAAACTATCCGCCGATAAACGTAAGCAACTTATAACCCAGCAAACAGCAGGCAACAAACAACAGGCAACAAACATCACAAAACAACCCAAATATAACAAAAACAAATTCTCGGGCTGTTTCGGCTACGCCGAAAAACGCATTTCGCTGTTTTGGCTGCGCCAAAAATCGCTGCTTTTAAGCCAATTTTACATTATCCTGCCTGCTAACTTAATGCTATTTGCTCAATATATCAATGCCTATTTACATCTTACCCTTTTTTGGCTTAAAATAATAGTATTCATAAATACCTTTAAGACCTTGGGGCTCTGCCCCAAACCCCCGCAATTTTTTGTAAAAAATTGACTAAAACTTTAAAAGAGGCTATCGCTTTTGCGATAGCCTCCCTCTTCTTTACTGCATTTATTCGGTTTCTTCTGTATTGTACTTCTCTCTCGCTGTATACTCAGTATGCAATAACTCATGCGAACGATGCCCCAATGGCTCAAGCAAAAATTCCTTATACAAAGTGTCAATATGAGGATTATTATGCGATTTACGCATTTTCTTACCCTCATCCTCAGCATAAATAGCTTCCGCACGATTAGCCTTAATCGGGCTGGTATAACTGCCCCTCGGTTGACCACCACCGGCAATACAACCGCCCGGACAACCCATCACCTCAATAAAATGATAAGGCGATTCGCCGGCTACCAATTGATCCATTATCTTACGTGCCCCGGCTAAACCGCTGGTTACTGCAACTTTAGCAGTAAACCCTTCCAGGAATTTATACTCCGGTAATACGTTTTCGAAGGTAAGAGCAGCCTCTTTAATTTGATCAAAACCGATAATCGGCGCTACATGTAATTTGTCAAAAGGTAACTCACGACCGGTTACTAATTCGTAAACCGTACGTAATGCCGCCTCCATTACACCACCGGTTACACCAAAGATATCAGCAGCACCCGAAGATAAACCCAAAGGTGCATCAAATTCCGATTCCTTCATGCCGGCAAAATCAATACCTGCTTCTCTAATCATTCTGGCTAACTCGCGAGTGGTAAGTACGGCATCTACATTAGGTACACCATTATTTACCATCTCGGGGCGAGAGGCCTCGAACTTCTTCGCAGTACACGGCATTACCGATACCACAAAAATATCCTCCGGCTTAATGCCCAGCTTTTCGGCATAATAAGACTTAACTACCGCACCTTCCATCATATGCGGCGATTTGCAAGACGATAAATTATCTAAATTATTATGATAATTATGCTCGCAAAACTTAATCCAACCCGGGCTGCAACTGGTAATCATCGGTAATACCGCACTGCCACCGGTAAGAGCCGCTTTGGCTCGATCCAAAAACTCGCTGCCCTCTTCCATAATGGTTAAGTCGGCGGCAAAGTTAGTATCAAAAACATCATCAAATAAAAGCTCTTTTAAGGCCGAAGCCAATTTGCCGGTTACCGCAGTACCCGGGGCTAAGCCAAATTCTTCGCCTATACCTACCCTAATCGCCGGGGCAACCTGTACCACGGTGCGCTTTTTAGGATCGGCAATTGCATCCCAAACTTGGGCAATAGCATCGGTTTCCTTAAGGGCATTTACCGGGCAAACATTAATGCATTGGCCACAATAAGTGCAATCAACATCGGCCAAATTAAAGCCCATGGCCGGGCCAACCACAGTTTTAAAACCACGGTTTTGTGCATTTAAAATACCCACTTTTTGTACTTCATTACATACCGTTATGCAACGACGGCATAATACACATTTGGCCATATCACGAGTAACCGAAGGCGAAATATCAACAAACTCGGCCGAACGCTCGCCTACAAAACGCTTCTCGGTAACGCCCAAACGCTGGGATATATCTTGCAATTCGCAAGTGCCGCTTCTAAAGCAATGCAGGCAATCTTGCGGATGATCGGATAAAATTAATTCGCAATTTAATTTGCGTGCTTTACGGGCTTTGGCCGAATTAGTATAAATTTCCATACCATCGGTAGCCTTTACCATACAAGCAGCTTGCAAGGTGCGTGCGCCCACAACCTCTACCACGCACATCCGGCAACCGCCATATTGATGGATATCCTCCAGATAGCAAAGGCTGGGGATATATATGCCCTCTTCCTTAGCGGCCTGAATAATTGTATAGCCTTCAGGAACAGTTATTGGCTTTTCGTTTATGGTTATATTAATCATTTTTTGATTTTCCATGATTCCACCCCTTACTATTGGTCGCAGCGGAGGCAACGGGTAGCTTCCGCAATCGCATTTAATTTACGATAACCGATAACAACTTCCCTAAAGCCTTGCTTGCGTTTTTCCACCGGCAATAATTCCATCGGGAATCTTTCGTACTCGGCCGAATCTTCGTCAACTTCGGTAAAGGGAATTTCAATCGGCTCGCCTTTATTAAGCTCGCCTTTGCCGCCTAAATAAATATCGATATTGATAGCAGCTTTTTTACCATCTGCAATAGCGGTAATGGCTACATCCGAACCACGGGCTACATCGCCGCCGGCAAAAACGCCTTCCATGGAAGTCATCAAATTATTGCGGTCGGTAACAAAAGAGCCCCAGGCGGTTAATTCTACATCATCTTTAGTGATAAAGGGGAAATCGGCTTGCTGGCTAATGGCCGGGATAATCATATCGCATTCGATAGTAAATTCCGAACCCTCAACCCGCTTAGGCCTACGACGGCCGCCGCTATCAAAATTGCCTAATTCCATTTTTACGCATTCAATGCTGCAAACTTTGCCTTTATCATCGCCGATAAAGCGTACCGGATTAACCAAATCGATAATTTCTACGCCTTCGGCAATACCATCTTCGATTTCATGGGCATCGGCAGGCATATCATCAATAGTGCGGCGATAAAGCATGGTAACTTTTTCGGCACCTAAGCGGATGGCGGTACGGGCAGCATCAATAGCGGTATTACCGCCACCTACTACAATAACCTTTTTGCCAACACGTACTTTTTTGCCTAAGCTTACATCCTGCAAGAAGTGCAAGCCATGGGTAACACCTTTAAGATCTTCGCCTTCTACGCCGGCTTTATTGGGTAATTGAGTACCGGTGGCTACATAAACTGCATCAAATTTATCGCGCAATTCTTGGAAGGAAATATCTTTACCCACTTCGGTATTCAAATGGATATGTACACCCTCTTGGCGGATAAGCTGAATTTCATGCTCTAAAACTTCATTAGGTAGGCGATATTCGGGGATGCCGTAGGCAAGTACGCCGCCGGCTACCGGCTTGGATTCATAAACATCAACATCATAGCCGATACGTACCAAATAATAGCCGCAGGTTAAGCCCGAAGGGCCGGCACCGATAATAGCAATGCGCTTGCCATTTCTGGGGAATACGATATCTTTATGGGTGGTAGTTTCGTTCTTCATGGCATAATCAGCCACAAAGCGCTTTAAATCGCAAATAGCAATGGCTTCGTCGCGCTGCGAACGACGGCATTTGCTTTCGCAAGGATGGGTACAAATACGGCCGCAAACGGCAGGGAAAGGATTATCCAAACGAATTAAGCGATAGGCATCCATAAAGCGGTTTTGCTGGATAAGTGCCATATAGCCGGGTACATTAATACCGGCCGGGCAGGCATTTTGACAAGGCGAAATAAACATGCTGGAACATACACCGGCATGACAATAATTATCTTCGATATGCTCGACATATTCATTAGCAAAATATTTCATGGTCGAAAGTACCGGATTAGGCGCTGTTTGGCCTAGGCCGCACATGGCAGTTTCTTTAATATTAAGCGATAATTCGGTTAAAGAATCCAAATCTTCCGGGGTACCTTCGCCTTTGGTGATGCGCTCTAAAATTTCGAGCATGCGCTTGGTGCCGATACGGCAGGGTACGCATTTACCGCAGCTTTCGTCTTGGATAAACTCCATGAAGAAGCGGGCAGTATCTACCATACAGGTATCTTCGCTCATTACAATTAAGCCACCCGAGCCCATCATAGCGCCCATTTGGATTAGCGAATCATAATCAACCGAGGTATTTAAGTATTCTTTGGTGATACAACCACCCGAAGGGCCACCGATTTGGGCTGCCTTAAACGGCTTATTATTGGGAATACCGCCACCGATTTTAAAGATTAATTCGCCTAAAGAAATACCCATCGGTACTTCCACAATACCGGAATTGATAATATCGCCGGCTAAAGCAAAAACTTTAGTACCTTTGCTCTTGCCTACGCCATAACCGGCAAACCAGTCGGCGCCATTAATTAAAATGGGCGGGATATTAGCAAAAGTTTCTACATTGCTGATAATGGTGGGATAACCGTATAAACCACGCTCGAAGGGGAAAGGCGGCTTTTGCTTAGGCTCGCCACGCTCGCCTTCTACCGAGGCAAGCAGCGAAGTTTCTTCGCCGCAAACAAAGGCGCCGGCGCCGATACGAATTTCTAAATCGAAATCGAATTTGCTGCCAAAAATACCTTTGCCCAAAATGCCGGCGGCACGGGCTTCTTCAATAGCAGCACCTAAGCGCTCAACAGCAATGGGGTATTCGGCACGTACATAAATATAGCCCATATTGGCGCCAATAGCATAAGCACCAATCATCATGCCTTCGATAATGCTATGCGGATCGCCCTCTAAAAGGCTTCTGTCCATGAAGGCACCCGGGTCGCCTTCGTCGGCATTACATACAATATATTTTTGCTCGCTTTGGGCTTTAAGGCCGGCTTCAAATTTAATGCCGGTGGGGAAACCGCCGCCGCCACGGCCACGCAAGCCGGACTTTTTAACTTCTTCAACGGTATCGGCAGCGCTCATGCTGTTTAGGGTTTTGGCTATACCTAAATAACCATCGCGGGCAATATAGTTTTCTAAGGATGCAAAGTCGATTTTACCGCAATTGCGTAAAGCAATTTGCACTTGCTCGCTAAAGAAAGGGATTTCGGCCATTTTGGGAATACGTTTTTGCAAATTATTATCATAGAAAGTATAATCCTCGATAATACGATCTTCGATAATATGGGCATTAACAATTTCCTTGGCTTTAGCCGGGTTTACAAAGGTGTATAAGATGCCGGCCGGCTCGATAATCATTACCGGGCCTGCGGCACAAATGCCCATACAACCGGTAAAGGTAATTTTAACCTTATCGCTAAGGCCTAATTCTTCGATAGTTTCGGCAACGGCTGTTTTGGTGGCTTCGCAATTGGTGGAAATACAACCACCGCCGCCACATACCAAAATATGATGCTGATAAACACTATTTTGTTTAATAAAGCTATCTTTAATTTCTGTTAGATTTTGTATAGTTGAGATATTCACAAATTCACCTCCGCCTAAGTTTAATACTTAGCCAAAATTTTATCTAATTTATCCGGGTTAACTTGCTGAAAGACTTCTTCGCCGATATTCATAACCGGTGCTAAGCCGCAAGCGCCCACACAACGAGTAATTTCGATCGAGAATTTTTGATCTTCGGTAGTTTCGCCTACTTTGATGCCCAATTCTTCTTCTAAGCGTTCTACAATCCTTTGACCGCCGCGTACATAGCAGGCGGTGCCCATACATACCTTAACGGCATTATCGGCTTGGGGAACGGTGGAGAATAGGGAATAGAAAGAAATTACCCCCGAAACTTCGCTAATTGGCTTATTCATACCGTCGGCAATAAATGATTGAAGCGTAAGCGGTAGATAACCATAAATATTTTGGGCAGTATGCAAAACTTGAATAAGACTACCGGGCTTATCTTTATACGTGGCAATAACCTCCGATATCTGATCATATTTCGCACGCTCTTCTGCCATTTCTTGCTCCTCTAAAGTGAGGACCTTTTCCTTTTGTGCGCTCATGATTTACCTCCTAACCTAAAATTAATCGACCTTAAATTAATCGGCCTTAAACCATAATAATCTTATCACAAACTAAAGAATTTGTCAAAAAGAAATTATAGACATTTTTTAAAAACATAGGCTTTTTAGAACAATTTTTAAGGGCGTTATTTGTCTTTTATACATGTATCAAGCATAATTATGCATAAACAAAGCTTGCTTAAGATTATTCACAAGCTTAAGCAAGCCCAAGATGTTTTAATAAAACAAATTTTATAACATATATTCATTAATAAAAATATAAATTTTTTTATATTCAGACAAATTAATTAAGCTAATTAACTA
Source organism: uncultured Peptococcaceae bacterium (assembly GCA_964372025.1). Taxonomy (GTDB): domain Bacteria; phylum Bacillota; class Dehalobacteriia; order UBA4068; family UBA4068; genus CAYJBP01. The sequence continues at coordinate 6,367 of CAYJPF010000094.1, forward strand.
TATTATTGGCTGATAATATTAACAAAAACCTCTTCCGAAATTAGCATATTGCCTTGAGCATCTTCAACCAGGCATCTAAATTTGCCATTGCCTAAATAATCGCCGCTGCTTAAGTTTAAGGTGGCGCTTTGTGCTCCGCTTAGGCTATCGCCGCCATCGGCGCTAATCCAATAACTGCCATCAGCTAAATCTACCCAGGCATCAATAATAAATTGTTGCCATTGATAATAATAAGGCTCGCTGCCACCGCTTACGCTAATGCTTATTTGGCCATCATTACCATAAAAAATATCGGTAAAACTGGGTTGCTGGCTAATCATAAAATCGCTGGCGGCGATAGGCGGCTCGGCCGAAACAGCCTCCATTGTAAAGCTTACCCTGCGTGCAGGGTCGACCATTCTGGCCAAAATAGTGGCCACCTCGCTGCGCTTGATATTAGACATCGGCAAGGCATTTCTGGCTTCGTCGCTGCCTTGCACTATGCCGGCTCGATATAAGCCATAAATGGCCATAGCATATTGGCTATCCTCGCCGGTATCGGGGATGGCATTGGCAGGCACGGTATTAATCTCGGTATATTGATCACCGGGAAAAGCCCGATAAAAGATATCCATAAACTGGCCGCGATTAATGCTTTTTGTCCATAAATAGTCTTGGCTGATAATACCATGCTGATAAGCATAATCCACAAAAGGCTGATACCAAGCCCCATTAGCAGCTGATACCAAGCTAATTTGCCCTTCGGCATTTAATTGATGCAAACCGGCAGCCAGCTTTACGGCCTCGGCTATGGTTAAATCGGCATTGGGCTGATAGGTGGTTGCGGTTTTGCCATTAACCAGGCCATTATCCACCGCAAACATTAAATCATTGTAAAACCAATCCTGGCTGCTAACATCATCAAAGCCTGTGCTAGCCCAGGCATTAAGCGATAATCCCAATAAGCAAACCATTGCCAAAAGCATAATTAAAAAAATTCTTTTCATTGATTAAACAACCTCCCTTTTAATAAATTGCTACATATATAATATAGCATATTATAGTTTGTCTGCAAATGTGCCAATCGGCACATTTAATAGAAGGCTGTAAACTAGGTTTATACTTCGCCTTTAACCATACGGCCGGCCACATATTTGGCCTTGATATGCTGATCATTGCTTAAATAAGCAACTCGCGCCAGGCGCTCGGGCAGGCCGGCATAATCTTGGTCGATAAGGCTGCTATCATCAATAATAATCGCATCGGCCTCATAACCTGCCTCTAAAGAACCAACTTTGCCAAAATAAGCACCGCCGCCTTTAGTTGCCAAATAAAAAGCCTCGTTTAAGCTTAAAGGGGCTTGCGTTGCATCCACCAAGCAATAGTAAAGCTTGGATACCTGGATAGCATCGGTCATCGCCCTAAAAATAGAATTATGACAACCACCGGCCACATCGCTACCCAAACCAACTTGCTGCCCTTGGCTTAAATATTGGCGAATAGGTGCAATGCCCGAGGCAATATTCATATTCGATTGCGGGCAATGGGCTATAAATACCTTATTTTCGAGCATAATTTTTTGTTCTTCAGCCTCGCCCCAAATGCAATGCGCCATAATGGTAGGCCCTTGTAATAAGCCTTGCTGCAAGTAGGCATCAATATAACAACTGCTAGCAGGGCATAGCTCTTTAACAAAAGCAATTTCGTCCTTGTTTTCGGATAAATGCGATTGCAAGGGTAAATTATATTTAGCTTGCAAGGCGGCCAAGCCTTGCAAAAGCTGATCCGAACAAGTTGGCACAAAACGTGGGGTTAAAATAGGTTTTATGCGCTCAAAATCGGTTAAGGCTTGCTTAATAAAGGCCTCTGCATCTTTAAGCGGCTCGGCCTCGCTTAAGGCCGGCAGGCAGTTGCGATCCATGCTTAATTTGCCAACATGGCAAATAAGGCCGCTTTGCTCCAATAAACCCATCAAGGCCAAAGTAGCCTGATTATGAATAGTTGCAAAAAGGCAAATCCTAGTATTTGGGCCGTCAACTAAGGTGGTTAATAATTTACGATAAGTTATTAAGGCATGTTCTAAATCATCATAGCGCGATTCGGCCGGAAAAGTATAAGTATCCAGCCAATCCATCAAGCCTAAATCCATGCCTAAAGCCCGATAAGCATATTGAGGCGCATGGGTATGCAAATCAATTAAGCCCGGCAGGATTAGATGATCACTATAATCATGCAAAGGCAAATTCCAGTATTCGGTGGGTACTTCGGCAAAAACACCTTGCCAAATTCCATTTTCGCAAACTAAATAATGATTAGTTGCCGTAAAAAGATTATTTAAATCATGGCTATAGCAAATATCACCTTTAAGAATAAAATCATTCATCAAAATACCCCCTTATTTAAACACAAGCACACCTAAATATATTATAACATAAAGTGCAGGTAGATATCAATTAAAACTTGCAGCTCTTGCCAAATCAAAAAAAAAGAGGTATAATAGAGCTGTTATTAATAAAAAAGGAGGCTTACTTATGGCCGCACAGCTTAATGATAATCTGCAAAAGGTAATTTTGCTTGATTTTGGGGCGCAATACAGCCATTTAATTGCCCGTCGAATTCGTTCTTTACATATTTATTGCGAAATTTTACCCTATAATGCAACAATAGAGGAGATAAAAGCTGCTAATCCCAGTGCTATTATTTTTTCGGGCGGGCCATCTTCGGTATTGGATGATAATGCGCCCAAATGCGATCCCGGCGTATTTGAGCTGGGCTTACCGATACTGGGCATTTGCTATGGCATGCAGCTGATGACAGTGATGTTAGGCGGCGAGGCCGAGCGTCCTGATGATCGAGAATATGGCAAGGCGCAGCTGATTGTTGATGATAATCAATCCGGTGTACTAAAAGGCATTAATGCCAAAACCGAGGCTTGGATGAGCCATGGCTTGCAGGTAAAAAAGGCACCGGCAGGCTTTAAGCCAATTGCCCATACCGCCCATTGTTTATATGCGGCCTTTGCCAATCCGGAGCGTAAATTTTACGGTGTTCAATTCCATCCCGAGGTTACCCATACCCCCGAGGGGATGAAGGTATTTGCTAATTTCTTGCTGGATATTTGCGAAATTAAGCCGAACTGGCATATGGATTCTTACCGCGAGCAGGCCATTGCCGATATTAAAGCCCAAGTTGGCGATAAGCAGGTATTGCTTGGATTATCGGGCGGAGTGGATTCGTCGGTGGTATGCGAGCTGGTGTATCAGGCAATTGGCGAGCAATTGACGGCGGTTTTTGTTGATCATGGCCTATTGCGCAAAAACGAGCGTGCCGAAGTGGAGGCCGTATTTAGGCCTCGCCTTAAGGATAAGCTGATTGTTATTGATGCCGGCGAGCGTTTTTTAAGCAAGCTGGCAGGAATTACCGACCCGGAAACCAAGCGTAAAATTATTGGTAATGAGTTTATCGAGGTATTCAAAGATGCAGCATTAAGTGCAGGCAAGCTGGACTTTTTGGCGCAAGGCACAATTTACCCGGATGTGGTAGAAAGTAAAAGTGCAACCGGCACGGTAATCAAAAGCCATCATAATGTGGGCGGATTACCGAAGGATTTACCATTTTGCGGTTTAGTGGAGCCCCTGCGCTATTTATTCAAAGACGAGGTAAGAGATTTAGGCGCTAAGCTGGGCTTACCGACTAGCATGGTACAAAGACCGCCCTTCCCCGGCCCGGGTTTAGCGATTAGGGTAATTGGTGATATTACCGAGGACAAATTACATATAGTACGCGAAGCCGACGCCATAGTGCGCGAGGAAATTGGCAAATTAGCAATAACCCCAGCGCCAAGCCAATATTTTGCGGTATTAACGGGAATACGTTCGGTAGGAGTAATGGGCGACGAGCGCAGCTACGACTACACCATAGCAGTGCGTTCGATTTGCACAGAAGACTATATGAGCGCCGACTGGACGCGCATCCCCCTAGAAACCCTAGACCAAATCTCGCGCCGCATAGTAAATGAAGTGCGCAATGTGAATAGGGTAGTTTATGATATAACTTCGAAGCCACCGGCTTCGGTGGAGTGGGAGTAAGTATAAAAAGGCTTAAAAGTGGCTTAAACACTGGGATTTTGCCATCTAAAAAGTGTTTGTGATACTGCTATGATACTAAAAATTATTTTAAGCGATGATTTTGAGTGTCACCCAAATAAATATGAACATGAGGAAAACCCTCCTGTTTCGCTAAGTTTTAGAACTTAGACGAAATGGGAGGGTTCTTTTTTATGGCAACAAAAATGGCAACAGTGG
>CAYJPF010000095.1:0-10416 GCA_964372025.1 uncultured Peptococcaceae bacterium
GGAGCTTGTGATCCGATTCGAACGGACGACCTGCTCATTACGAATGAGCTGCACTGCCAGCTGTGCTACACAAGCATATATAAGTTCAAACAACATAGTTACCATACAGCATCTCATCATCCAACCTAATCTATTTTATACGTTTCAGGCCTTAAAGTCAAGTATAATTTTCACAAAAATCGTCAATTTAAAGTCAATTTAAAATCCTTAATAAATTATTTTATTAAAGCCTGTCATTTTTTTAATTTGCGCCGAATAGAATTAAAAAAAAAGCAAAGGTGGTTATTAAAATGAATTTTAAGGTTTTGGCAATATTTTGTTTAATAGTAATAAGTTTAGCCCTTATCGCAGGCTGTAGCTGGGTAGAACAATTACAGGTATGGAAAGATGGCGATAGCGAGCCGCAAGTTATCGAACAGGAAATTAGCGACCAAACCGAGCTTATCAGCGATAGCCAGCTTATCGAAGATAATAGCCAAACCCAACCCTTACAACCCCTGCCCGATCAAGAAGCGCAGCCGGAACAAAATGCCTCTATTACCGAAACACCCCCCCTACCCGAACAACAAGCCCCGGAAGCTAGCCAAAATAGCGCTGATAATAGGCAAATTGTGCTCTACTTCGCCTCGGGCGATGGCGAAAATTTAGAGGGCGAAATCCGCTCTATCCCCAGCCAGGAAGGCATGGCACGGGCTACGGTAAATCAGTTAATCGCCGGGCCACAAATTACAGGCTTAATGCCTACTATCCCTGCTGCTACTATTTTAGAGGATATTAATATTAAAGATGGTGTTTGTATTGTAGATTTTTCCGGCGAGCTAACCGCCAATCATCCCGGCGGCTTAAAAAATGAGCAGCTTACAGTTTATTCGATTGTTAATACCTTAAGCCAATTCGATACCATTGAGCAGGTTAAAATCCTGGTAGATGGCTTAGAAATCGATAGCCTAGCCGGCCATGTAGATGTTTCGGAAGCGATGGCTCCTTATAATGACTTAATTTTAGAATAATCCAGCAAACTTAAGCAAATAAAAGGCGTATCCAAAATATTTGGCTAACGCCTTTTTTTATATCTGTTGCTGGCTTTTAACCCCAAATAATGCCAAAAAAAGCCGAATTGCTCGTGATAAATAAATATTATCATCCCAGATTAGGGTAGGATAAGTCTTAGTAGTAAAATCCTTAATCGGCTTAATATAAATATCCGGATTAGCCAAAAGGTCAATAATAGCCCTCGGTTGATAGCTAATCCCCAGCTTGGCCACAACTAAAGCCAAAGCTACCGATGTATCATGACATTCGCAAACGATATTAGGGCTAAATCCATACTTATGACATTCATTAACCAAAAATTCATTATATCCCCAAAATTTGCCGCTGCGCAACATACATAGAGGGATATTGCGTAATTGATCTATAGTTAGCTGTGCCTGATTAGGGGCAGGATCTAAATCCTTATGCATTACCAAAACCAATTCATCCTCCTCGATAATTTGATAATGATAATTGCCGGTTTCGCAAGTAGGGCTGCGCAAAAACATTAAATCAATTTGGCCTTGACGCATCCATTCCATTAATTGTATAGGGTCGCCATGCTTAATTTGCGTTTTAATAAGTGGATATTCCTGCTGAAAGGCTTGCAACTTGGCGGCAAAAATCGGCAAAGTTGAATAGATGCTACCTATCCTAATCTCGCCGCGAATACCCTCATTGGTTTGATCTATCATCTCTACCATCTCATTAATATTATTGAATATTTCCCGGGCTTTTTGATACAATATCTCCCCGGCCTGAGTAGTTTCGATACCTTTACTGCTACGTTTTAACAGTTTTGCACCCAATTCCTCCTCTAATAAAGAAATTTGCCTGCTTAATGGGGGTTGGGCTATATGAAGTTTTTTGGCAGCAGCGGTAATACTTTTAGCTTCAATAGCTGCTACAACGTATTCTAATTGTTTTAAATTCATAATTTCTCCTAGTATCATATCAAAAAAGTATGGTTAATGTTACAATATTAATATTTTTCATTATATACTAAATATGTTACAATTGCAATGTAAAGATAAAAATTTCTTGTTAAGCTTACGCTAAAGCGGAAAGGGAAATTATGGAATTAATTAAAAACTTAACTAAGGAATATGAAGAATATTTGCGTGATGAATCTCGTACTATTGGCCATGCCGACAAAATAGCCTTTGCCAAAACCGAGGATGATATACGCCAAATAGTATCCTATTGCCATCAGCATGATTTAAAAATTAATGTGCAGGGCGCTCGTACCGGCTTGGCCGGAGGGGCATCACCTTTAGGTGGCTTGGTGCTTAATTTATCCCGGATGAATAAAATTTGCGGTTTGCGCCGCGATGAACAGGGTACTTATTATCTTAAGGTGCAACCGGGGGTTTTGCTAACCGATGTGCGCAAGGCCTTGGCTAATAAGTCTTTCGATCTTAGCAATTGGCCCAAGCAGGATATCGAATGCCTGCGCAACCTTAAGGCCGGGCAATTATTTTTCTCGCCCGATCCTACCGAAACCACCGCTTCTATCGGCGGTATGGCCGCTTGCAATGCGGCCGGGGCCCGCTCTTTTATGTATGGGGTTACTCGCCAGCATATTCAAAGCCTGCATGTGGTTTTAGCCGATGGCTCTTTAACCATACTGGAAAGAGGCAAGCATCGGGCTAAGGGGCGTTCGTTTAGCCTACCTTTAGCAGATGGCGGTGTTTTAGAGGGGCAATTGCCGGCTTTTGATACGCCTAAGGTTAAAGATGCCGGCTATTATCTGCGTGATGATATGGATTTAGTGGATATTTTTATCGGCTCGCAAGGCACTTTGGGCATTATCAGCGAGCTGGAGATTAAACTTATGCCTGCCCCCCAATTGGTATGGGGTTGCACCACCTTTTTGCCAAGCGACCAAATTGCCTTAGATTATGTACGCTTATTAAGAGGCGAAAAAATAAGCGGGCAAATTGAGATTTTTACTAATAAGCCGGCCGCTATCGAGTTTTTTAATAAGAATGCTCTGGATATGATCCTTAAACAAAAGGAAATTACCCCGGCTTTTCAGCAATTGCAGGAATTGCCCACCAATTATCATTGCGCTATTTATACCGAGTTTAATAGCAATGATGCTGATGATTTTTGGCCGGTTATCAATAAGCTAAAAATCGCTATTGAAGCCTTAGGCGGCAATGCCGACCATACCTGGGTAGCACCTAATGCTCGCGAGCTGGAAAAGCTGCTTTTCTTCCGTCATACCGTGCCCGAAACCATCGATATACTCATCGACGAGAACAAAAAAAATGAGCCTTGTATTACCATTTTAAGTACCGATATGTCGGTGCCGGATTGCCATTTGCAAACCCTATTTGATATCTATGATAGCGATTTGCGCAAAACCGATTTGCATTGGGTAATTTTTGGTCATATCGGCGAAAATCATCTGCATCCTAATATTTTGGCCAGGAATAAAGAGGAGTATTTGCAAGGTAAAGAACTCTTTAAAAAATGGGCGCATGATGTGAGCAAATTAGAAGGCACTATCACCGCCGAGCATGGCAGCGGCAAAATTAAGCGCGAACTGGTTAGAATTTTATTCGGCGATCAAAAAATGGCGGCTCTTAAAGCTTATAAATTAAGCTTAGACCCTAAAGATTTATTAGGGCCGGGTAATATTTTATCTTAAGCGAGGAGGCAGTTTATGAAGATTGCGGTATGCATTAAGCAAGTGCCGGCCACTAATGAAGTAAGAATGGATCCGGTAACCAATACCATTATCCGCGAAGGTATCGAATCGATTATTAACCCTTTTGATAGCTATGCTATCGAAGAAGCTATACGGCTTAAGGAAAAATACCAAGCTCAAACTTATGCTATAAGCATGGGCATCCCTGCCGTTAAAGAATTGCTGCGCGAGGCCTTGGCTATTGGCTTAGATCAGGCCTATCTATTAAGCGACCGTGCCTTTGCCGGAGCAGATACCCTAGCTACCGCCCATGTTTTGGCGGCCGGAATTAAAAAGGCCGGCGGCGCGGATTTAATAATTTGCGGCAAGATGGCCACCGATGGCGATACGGCGCAAGTAGGGCCGATGCTGGCCGAGATGCTTGATTATAGCCAAATTACCGATATTAGCGCTATCGAAAGCTTAGATGAGCAGCAAATAGTTTGCCGCAAATTAAGCGATGATGGCTATATTCGGGTAAGGGCTAAATTGCCGGCTTTAATTACAGTAGTTAAGGAAATTAATATACCACGCTTACCTTCGATAAATGGCCTTTTGCGTGGTCAGCAAATCGAAATCCCCACCTATAGCGTAACAGATTTGGCTGTGGACGAAAAGGCCATTGGTTTAAGCGGCTCGCCCACCCAAGTATTAAAAACCTTTACGCCGGATTTAAATCGTAAATGCAATTGGCTATCAGGCAATATATCCGAGCAGGTTAATTGTTTGCTTAATAGTTTAGAAGTATTTAAATAGCAAACAACAGAATATAATTTTAGGAGGATGCATATGGCATCGGTAAAGGTTATTGCGGAAAAATGCACCGGTTGCAAAAGATGTGTTAATTATTGCCCTTATCAGGCCATCTTAATTGAGGATAAATTAGCAACAATTAATCAAGATAAATGTACACTTTGCGGCGCTTGCATCGAGCAATGTAAATTTGCCGCCCTTGAATTAATTGCTACTAAAAATGCGCTAATGAATATTGATGATTATCAAGGCGTTTGGGTTTTTTGCGAACAATTCGAAGGCGAAATAAGATCTGTTGCCTATGAGCTTTTAGCCCAAGGCAAAGAAATTGCCCGGCAATTAAATACAGAATTATTTGCAGTAGTATTAGGCGATAATATAGCAGCTAAAGCCGATGATTTATTTGCCTATGGCGCAGATAAAGTAATACTTGTTGATAAAATTTATCTTGCCAAATTAAATGATATGCTGTATACTGATACTGTAGTAAAGTTAAGTGAGCAATATCGGCCATCTATTATTTTATTAGGTGCTACTTCTTTTGGTAGATCTTTAGCGCCACGGGTGGCCGGGCGTTTAGGCACCGGCCTTACCGCCGATTGTACGGTTTTGGATGTAGATAAAAGCCAAGGTCTATTGCTGCAAACTCGCCCTGCTTTTGGTGGCAATATAATGGCAACTATTGTTACACCAAATCATCGTCCGCAAATGGCCACGGTTCGGCCTAGGGTATTTAAGCCTTTAGAGCCTGATTATCAGCGCAAAGGGCAAATTATTTGCCCCGATCTACCAATGCCTGCCGCCTCAAGGGTAGATATTTTAGAAATTATCACCAATGCTGCCGATAATATTAATATTGGCGAAGCCGATATTTTGGTGGCCATCGGCCGTGGCATAGGCAATGCTAATAATATAGCTTTAGCCGAAGAATTGGCCACCCTGCTAAACGGTGCTTTAGCCGTAAGTAGGCCACTAGTGGATATGGGCTGGTATGCCTATAGCCATCAGGTGGGGCAAACCGGTAAAACGGTAGCGCCTAAGCTTTATATTGCTATTGGAATTAGCGGCGCTATCCAGCATATGGTTGGGGTAGCGGCCGAAACCGTAATTGCCGTAAACACCGATCCCGATGCGCCCATTTTTGATTATGCCCATTATGCAATTAAAGGCGATGCGCTCGACTTTTTATATGCTATGATTAAACAGCTAAAAGCAGCTAAGCAGTAATCTTAAATTGTTTTTGTATAAGTAAAACTATACATAAAAAAAAAGGAGGAGTACAAAATGAAAAAGCTATTAATGATTGCTATGCTAGTGTTGTTAGGTTTAACCCTTGTTGCATGCGGTGGTGCCGAAGAGCCGGCCGAAGAGCCGGTAACCGAAACTCCGGCTGAAGAAGTAGTAGAAGAGCCGGCCGAAGAACCCGCCGAAGAACCTGCTGCCGAAGGCCAAGAAGTAACTTTAAGTATTGGCCATGTTGAAGCCGAAGACCGCTCCACCCATATCGCTTTAGTTAATTTTAAAGATCGTGTTGAAGCCGAATCCAATGGCAATATCACGGTAGAGATTTATCCCAATGCATCTTATGGTGATGATGCCGAGATGGTAGCTGCTGTATCCTTAGGCACCTTGCAAATGACTTTACCTTCTACCGGTAATATGGCGCCTTATAATGAGCGTTGGGGCATCTTTGATATCCCCTTCCTATTTACCAGTGTAGATTCGGCCTTTGCCGCCGTTGATGGCGAAATTGGCGAATATCTTAATGCTTTATTAGAAGGCTCCGGCAGCATTAGCTTAGGATACACCTATAATGGTGTACGTAATATGTCTAATACCGTACGTCCGATTAATGAGCCGGCCGATTGCGCCGATATCGTTTTTAGAATTATGGATTCGGCCGTATTCCGTTCCATGTTCGAAAGTTTAGGCGCTAACCCCACCCCGATTGCTTTCTCCGAGGTATACACCTCTTTGCAAACCGGCGTGGCTGAAGGCCAAGAAAATGCCGCTTCCTTAACCTATGCCATGAAATTCCATGAAGTTCAAGATTATTATAGCTTAACCGAGCATGTATTTAGCTTCTTGCCTATCGTTACCAACGAAGCCTGGTATAATGGTTTAGACGAAGCCAATAAAGCTATTATCGATGCCAATATCGCTATCATGATCGAAGAGCAAAGAGAAATGGAAGTTGCCGATAATGATAAGTACATCCAATTGATTGCTGATTCCGGCGTAGAAGTAAATAGCATCACCCCCGAAAACCATGCTAAATTTGTGGAATCGGTACAGCCTGTTTATACCGAGTACATCGAAAAATGGGGTCAGGAAATCTTTGATTTAGCCGAAAGCTATAATCAATCCGTTGCAGAATAAAGGCAAATAGTTTAATTAAATACTAACTGTTTAATTAAATAGCTATTACTTAACTAAAGGCTAGGGAGCGATGCCCCCGTCGCTCCGTTTTCTAACCACAAGTTATAAAACGGAGCGTTGGGGGCATTGCTATTTTCCCCTAAATTTAAGATCCGGAAGGAATGGTAAACCATGAAGTATATCCGCACAGCCTATCGTTTTATCGGTGATATCTATAATAAAATAGAAGAAAAAATTATGGTCTATAGCCTATTATTCACCGTGGTCTTAATTTTTTATCAAATTGTGATGCGCCATGTTTTTAATAATTCCTCTTTTTGGAGCGAAGAGCTGGCTCGCTATATTTTTATGTGGCAAATTTGGATTGGCGCCTCTACCGGCATGCGTGATGATAAGCATATTAAAATCGAGCTATTAACCTCTTTACTTAAAGAAAAAGGCAAAATTTTTATGGCTTTACTGAGCAATATTTTGCTATTTGCCTTTTGTGTATTTTTGGTAATTAAAGGCTTTGAATATATCTCTTTTGTGGCCGGCCTTAATATGGAAACCCCGGCTTTACGTATACCCTTTGCTATTGTTTATTCCTGCTTACCGGTAAGTTCGGTGGCGATGGGCTTGCGTTTAATCGGTACTATGATTAATCAAATGCTAAGCCTAGCCGGCAAACCAACCAAAGAGCAACCAAGCGGAGGTGAGGCATAGTGGGTACTTTATTATTGTTTGCCAGCTTTATTATAATTATTTTAATTGGTGTGCCGATTGGCTATGCTATCGGCATGGCTACCTTAATTGCTATGTTCTTTGCTTCCGAATTGCCCTTGCTAACTATTATTCAGCAATCGGTAAGCGGGGTCGATTCTTTTAGCTTAATGGCTATTCCCTTTTTTATGCTGGCCGGTAATTTAATGAGCAGCGGTGGCGTAGCTAAAAGGATAATCAATTTTTGTAATCATCTGGTGGGCGCGGTTACCGGCGGTTTATCTTTGGTTACTACCGCCGCATGTATGTTTTTTGCGGCGATATCCGGCTCGGCCGTGGCTACCACCTCGGGTATTGGCGCTTTTATGGTGCCGGAAATGGAAAAAGAAGGCTATGACCGTGGCTTTGCTGCCTCGATTGCTGCTGCTGCCGGTTCGATTGGGGTTATTATTCCGCCCAGTATCCCCTTTGTTATCTATGCCGTAACCGTTAATGCCTCTACCCGCGATTTATTCTTAGGCGGTATTATCCCCGGGGTTTTGATGGGCGTTGCCTTGATGATTGCCTGCTATATTATCAGCAAGCGTCATAATTATCGTGGTTCGGGCAAGGGCATTACTTTTAGCGAAATGGCCAAAATTTTTAAAGAGCTGCGTCGCAATAAAGAAAATAGAATTACCTTTGCTAAGGCTTGGTCGCAATCCTGGCAAGAGGCTAAAATGAAGCAGCGCTTTAAAGATTTAGGCAAAGCTTTTATCGATGCTTTTTGGGCAATTTTGATGCCGGTAATTATTTTAGGCGGTATTTATTCCGGTATTTTTACCGCTACCGAATCGGCGGTAATTGCGGTGGTATATTGTATTTTAATCAGCACCCTGATTTATCGCGAAATGAAGTGGAAAGACCTATACAAGGCCCTTTATGATACAATTGTGGTCAATGGTATTACCACTTTTATGGTTGGTCTTTCGATGGCCTTTGCTACTTATCTAAACTTAATGCAAGTACCGGCCGGCTTGGCCGAGTTTTTGCTGGGCATTACCGATAATAAGATTTTATTATTCTTAATTCTAAATCTTTTCTTACTATTGATGGGCACTTTAATTGATAATATTCCGGCTACAATTATTCTTTCGCCGATTTTATTACCGGTGGTAGAGCAATTTGGCATGTCGCCGATTACTTTTGGGGTAATGCTAACTATGAATTTAGCCATTGGTTTTTGCACCCCACCTTATGGCATCAACCTTTTTGTGGCGCAAGCCATTGCCGGGGTTAAGATGAGCGATATGATGCGCTCGATGAAAATCTTTATTTTTGCTTTAATTGTGGTCTTATTATTAACTACCTTTTTTGATCCGCTTACCATGGGCTTGGTTAACTTGCTTAGCGATTAAAGGGGGCTAGCCGATGACAAAAACGCTTAATTTGCCAATTCTAAATGCCGCGGATTTACTGGAAGGCAAGGCGCAGTTTGCCTTGCCCAAAATGGTACCGATTAGGCAAAAATTTGATCGCCCCCAGCTTAATGATATTGAGCAAGCCGTAAAAGATAGTTGTAATCAGCAAAATTTGGCGGCCAAGATTAAGCCGGGCATGGATATAGCCTTGGCCGTGGGCAGCCGTGGCATTAGTGGTCAGCTGGCTGTTATTAAGGCTTTAATCGCTTATTTACAAGCCCTGGGGGCAAGGCCGGCTATTATCCCGGCTATGGGCAGCCATGGCGGGCCCAGTGCCCGGGGGCAGAAGGAACTTTTAGCCGGTTATGGTATTAGCGAACAAAGCCTAGGCATCAAGATTATATCTTCTTTGGATGTAAAGCCCATTGCTAAAACCGCGCAAGGCCTAGATGCTTATTTTTCAACGGATGCTTTGGCTTTTGACGGGGTAATTGTGATTAATCGAATTAAGCCCCATACCGATTTTACGGCAGCTATCGAAAGCGGTTTAACTAAGATGTGTGCAGTTGGTTTAGGCAAACATCGTGGGGCCTCTTATATTCATGATTTAGGCTTTGCAGCCTTAGGCGATACAATTAGACAAGTGGGCGAAGTGCTGCTTACTAAGGCTAATATTTTAGGTGGTTTGGCTATTATCGAAAATGCCTATAAAGAGGTTGCTTTGGTGGAGTATGTGCCTTGTGCCCAAATTTTGCAGCGCGAGGTAGAATTATTAAATTATGCGCGCAAGCTAATGCCCAGCCTGCCTTTTAGCAAAGTTGATTTTTTATTGGTGCAGCGTATTGGCAAGGATATTTCCGGGGCGATGTTCGATCCTAATATCACCGGCCGCCGCAAAATTTGGGGTGTAGCCGATTTGGCTAAGCCCCGGATTGCAACAATGGCAACTTTAGAATTAACGGCCGCCACCCATGGCAATGCGGCCGGCTTAGCGGTAGCCGATTTTTGCTCTACCCGCTTGCTGCAAGGCATGGATTTTGCGGCTACCTATAGCAGTTTAATTACTTGCGGCATACCCCAGCATGCGCATATCCCGATCTTTTTTGAGCGTGATGATGATATTATTCGGGCGGCGGCTAAAAGCGTTTCGGCGGCTTATCCCGAGCAAGTAAGCATGGCCTGGATTTTAGATACGGCTCATATTGACAAATTATGGGTATCGACAAATATGCTGGACAAGCTTGATCAAGGCCGTAGCGAGCCGGCCGGCGAGGCTATTGATTGGCCATTTAATGAGCATGGTTTACTAGCTTGGACTGATTTTTAGGTATAATTGCCAAAAAGAGGCTAACAATCGAAGATAAGCCAAGATATCAAAAGCAACTAGCGAGTAAGGAAACTTACTAAACTGTAAAATGTAGCTGGAGCGGTATTTTGTATTTTCCAGGTGGGCGG
>CAYJPF010000096.1:0-10367 GCA_964372025.1 uncultured Peptococcaceae bacterium
GTAACAACCCCCTCTGCGACTAAAGAAAATAAACTAGCAAATGTAGGCGAGGGCAGAAAAACCCTGCAACACACGAAATACAACCCAAACAAACTATCCGCCGATAAATTGAGGAAATCTATAATCCAGCTAACAAAAAGCAACAGCAACAAAGGCAAACCCATCAACCCACGAAACACAACAAACCAAACTATCCGCCGAAAAACATAAGCAACCCACAACCCAGCTGACAAAAAGCAGCAAAAAAAACCACAACTGAACGTGGTTCGGATTATATAGGTTTGGCTACGCTGCAATTCAACAAGGGAGGTTATCACAAATAGAACTATTTGTGATAACCTCCTTGTTGATTTTTTGCTTGGTATTGAGGGCTGTTTTGGCTTCGCCAAAAGGCGCCGGTTTTAAGCCAATTTTCTTTCCTTGCTGCTTGTATCCGTCAATTTGGATTTGCTTGCTTAGTTTTGGTATTGGCTTAAAACCCTTTTTAAGACCTTGGGGCTCTGCCCCAAACCCCGCAATTTTTTGTAAAAAATTGAGTAAAACTTTTTAAAGGGGGTTATCGCAAATTTGCGACAACCCCCCTTTTTTTATTTGGCTTTTTCTGCTATTTTAATCGATAATTCCCTTAACTGCTTACCTGCCACCGGCGACGGTGCTTGTACCATCATATCACTGGCACTTTGAGTTTTGGGGAAGGCTATTACATCACGGATACTGCCCTTATTGGCCATCAGCATTACCATTCTGTCTAAGCCAAAGGCTATGCCGCCATGCGGCGGTGCGCCGTATTCGAAGGCCTCCAGTAAATAACCGAATTTGTCTAGGCTTTCCTCTTCGGTTAAACCCAATAAGGCAAATATGCGGCTTTGAATTTCGCGACGATGTATCCTTACACTGCCGCCGCCTAACTCTACGCCATTTAAAATTACATCATAAGCTTTAGCCCTTACTTTGCCGGGATCACTCTCCAGCATGGCTAAATCTTCGTCTTTAGGTGCGGTAAAGGGATGATGCACTGCTACCCAGCGCTTCTCCTCATCATCATAATCGAATAAGGGGAAATCGGTTACCCATAGGAAATTCAACTCTTCTTCATTAATTAAATTTTCCCTTTTGGCAATTTCCTGACGCAAATGGCCTAGGCTATCGGCCGCTACCGCCGGGCTATCAGCCACAAACATTAGCACATCGCCGGGCTTGGCATCCATACGCTCGCAAATAGCCTTTAGCTGATCTTCGCTAAAGAATTTGCTAATCGGCGAACGCAGCTCATTTTCCTCTACAATAATATAGGCCAGGCCTTTTGCCCCAAATATGCCTACAAATTTAGTTAAATCGTCCATTTCCTTGCGCGAATAATGGCCGCAGTTTTTAGCATTAATACCACGTACCCAACCGCCATTTTTGGCAACCGAGGCAAAAACCTTAAAATCGCTTTCGATAGCAATATCTGCAATATCGATTAGCTCCATGCCAAAACGTAAATCCGGCTTATCCGAACCATAACGGTTCATTGCCTCCTCATAGGGGATGGCCTTAAAGGGGGTGGCAATATCTTTGCCTAAGGCCTCTTTAAATACAAAGGCCAGCATTTGCTCGGTTAAAGCGCGTACATCCTCTTCCTCCACAAAAGACATCTCCATGTCTAGCTGGGTAAATTCCGGCTGACGATCGGCACGCAAATCCTCATCCCTAAAGCAACGGGCAATTTGGAAATAACGATCATAGCCGCCTACCATCAATAATTGCTTAAATAGCTGTGGGCTTTGGGGTAGGGCAAAAAATTCGCCGGGATGTACCCTGGAAGGCACCAAATAATCCCTTGCACCCTCCGGCGAGCTTTTGCATAAAATGGGGGTTTCGATTTCAAAAAAATCGGCCTCGTCCAAGAAATGACGCATCGCAATCGTGGTTTTATGACGCAAACGCAAAGCTTGCTGCATTTCCGGGCGGCGCAAATCTAAATAACGGTATTTTAAGCGCAAAAGTTCATCGCAATTTAAATCATCTTCGATATAAAAAGGCGGATTTTTGGCTGCATTTAAAATGGTTAGCTCGCTGGCTACCACATCCACCTCGCCGGTGGCCAAATTGGGATTAGCCGTGCCTTCGGGGCGCAAACGCACTTTGCCCTTTACCTGCAATACATATTCATTGCGCACAGCCTCGGCCTGCTTAAACATTTCGACATCGGCCTCGGGGCTAAATACTACCTGTACCAGGCCTTCTCTATCCCGCAAATCTACAAAGATTAGGCCGCCATGATCGCGGCGCACTTGCACCCAACCATTTAATAAAACTTCGGCGCCAACATGCTCTTTACGCAAGCGGCCGCAATAATTTGTTCTGTTCATAAAAAATTCCTCTTTCTAATTTATATTATTCAATTAAAAACTAAGCACCAACCAAAAAGGCTCTAATTTCGCTAAAAGGCAACTCTATTTGCTGGGAATTTTGCATATTTTTAAGCGTTGCCTTGCCATAGGCTAATTCATTTTCGGCAATGATAATCGCCCAAGCAGCCTTAGCATTGTTGGCAGCCTTTAGCTGCGCTTTAATGCTTTTGGCCTCAAAGTTAAGCTCGGTTTTTAGGCCGGCTTTGCGCAAATCATTGGCCAGGGCAAAGGCCGATTTTTGGGCTTCGGGCTGATCGATGCTGATAATATAAGCATCGGGATGACTATCGATTTCGATATCCTGCTCAACAGCCGCCAGCACCTGAAACACCCGCTCGATGCCCATTGCATAGCCGATGCCGGGGATATCTTTATCGCCGATTTCGGCCATTAGGCCATCATAACGGCCGCCGCCGCAAAGAGCACTTTGAGCACCAATCGCCTCGGAGCGAATCTCGAAGGCGGTTTTGGTATAATAATCCAAACCCCTTACCAAGGTGGTATCCAGCACATATTGCAAGCCGGCTGCGGCCAATAATTGCTGCACTTGCTCGAAATGCTCGGCGCATTCCTGGCAAAGATGATCGCTAATTTTAGGCGCGCCTTGACAATGCAAGGCGCAGCTTTCCTTTTTGCAATCCAAGATCCGTAAAGGATTACGCTGGTAGCGGCCCTGACAATCGCCGCATAAATCATCATGATGGGGCTGCAAAAAGTCTTGCAATAAATTGCGATAAGCGCCACGGCAATTGGGGCAGCCTACGCTATTTAAATGCACCTTTAAATCGTCCACGCCGATTCTTCTAAAAAAGTCGCAAGCAAAGGCGATAATCTCGGCATCGGCTAAGGGCGCTTTAGTGCCTAAAATTTCCAGCCCAAATTGATGGAATTGCCTAAAACGGCCTGCTTGCGGCCGCTCGTAACGGAACATAGGCCCTAAATAATATAGTTTATGATTGGCGGCCTGGCCATAAAGCTTATTTTCCAGATAGGCACGGCAAACGGCAGCCGTATTTTCCGGGCGCAGGGTTAGCGAGCGATCGCCCCTGTCGTTAAAGGTGTACATTTCTTTTTGGACAATATCGGTGGTTTCGCCCACGCCACGGGCAAAGAGCATAGTTTGCTCAAAAATGGGTGTTCTTATTTCGCCAAAGCCGTATTCCTCGGCCATTAAATGCAAAAGCGCTTCTACTTCACGCCATTTAGCTGTGGTTTCCGGCAAAAGGTCATTAACCCCGCGTGGCCTGGTTATGCTCATCTTTTTACCCCCTTAAGCGAATAAATCGCAGCGAATAATCGTATCATTACGGTCGGCACCGGTAGAAATTATGCTAATCGGCACTTGGGCTGCTTTTTCAATATACTGTATAAAATCTTTGGCTTTTTGTGGCAATTCATCATAATTTTGCAAATGGGCGGTGGCTGCTTGCCAGCCGGGCAAGTTCTCAAAAACCGGTTCGCATTCTGCTAAAAATTCCAAATCGGTGGGCAAATAATCGATAATTTCGCCGCGATATTTATAGGCAATGCAAATTGGTATTTCGGCCAAATCGTCGAGAATATCCATTTTGGTCATGGCCAAATCGGTAATGCCATTAATCATATTTACATATTTAAGAACCGGCAAATCGAGCCAACCGCAGCGACGGGGGCGGCCGGTGGTAACCCCGTATTCGGCGCCTTTTTCGCGCAGATACTCGCCTTGCTGATCGGTTAATTCCGAGGGAAACGGCCCATCGCCCACCCTGGTGATATAGGCTTTAAAGATGCCCAGCACCCTTTTGATTTTGGTGGGGCCAACACCGCTACCGGTGCAAACGCCGCCGGCTACCGGATTGGACGAGGTTACAAAGGGATAGGTGCCATGATCGATATCGAGCAAAGCGCCCTGAGCGCCCTCGAACAGCACTTTTTGGCCTTGATCCAGGGCTTGATTGATAATTGGGGCGGTATCTTTAACAAAGGGGCGAATGCGCTCGGCCAGGGGTTTATAAATGGCAATTAAATCTTCGTATTTAGGAGTATTATCCCCTAACCAGCGTTTTTTATCATTAAGATTATAGGCCAGGCGCTCGCAGAATTTATCAAAATTAAGCAAATCGGCGACACGAATGCCATCACGGGCGGCCTTATCCATATAAGCAGGGCCGATGCCACGTTTGGTAGTGCCGATTTTTTGGCCGGCCTTGATATCTTCTTGCAGGGCATCCATTTGCTTATGATAGGGCATAATCAAATGGGCACGTTCGGAAATGGCCAAAGCCGAGCAATCGATGCCGCGGGCAATTAAGTCGTCCAATTCTTGAAAAAGCACTTCTAAATCCAGCACTACGCCATTGGCGATAATGCAAGATGTATTATTATACAAAATCCCGGATGGGATTAGGTGAAATTTATAAATATCATCACCATTAATTACGGTATGGCCGGCATTATTGCCACCTTGGGAGCGTACTACCATATCGGCCTGATCGGCCAAAAAGTCGGTAATTTTGCCTTTACCTTCATCGCCCCATTGCGCACCTACGATTACTAAAGATTTCATTATACATACCTCCAATTATTAACAGGACACTTAATTTTATCAAAAATGCCCACTTTAGTCAAGAAAAAAATGCTTTTAAGAGGGCAAAAAAAGAGGCTATCGCAAATATTTATTATTGCGGCAGCCTCTTATTTAAGTTTAAGGATATCTTTAAGGATGAGCTACTTTAAGGTCGATTTTGCCTACTAGGTTATCATAGAGGAAGCAAATTGCTTCGCATTCGCGGGCATAAGGCTCAAACATGGTGCCGGTGCGCTGATAGGCAGTACCTAAGCAAGCGCCGCCGCAATAATAGCGAGCACGGCAGGCCATACAGGTAGGCATATTTTCGATGGTACGGCTTTGAATACGCTTGATTTTTTCCTGATCATAGATAATTTCCTGCTTATCTACATCATAGTGGGCATAAATCAAATCTTCCAGGCTGCTATTGCCGCAGAAGGCACGGTCGCAGCAGGTGATAAAGCCATCGGGGGTAGCATGGGGATAAGGCACGCAAGCCCGGCAGAATATGCTGGTAGGACGATCAAAATTACTTACATAAATATTGCCGTAAAACACGCCTTTTTCTTTGGCATAATGGTAGGCATCTAAGTACTCGCGCGCATATTCCATTAAATCTACGGAATACTCGGTATTTTCTTTAGAATCTACACTGGATAAAACCGGCTTAGAAAATACCGATTTAACGCCTAAGGAAAGGAAATAATCGATCATTTCTTTTTGCTTATGCAAGTTTAGAGGCGATATGGTAGAGCGGATGGCTACCTCGGCCTTTTGGGTAAGGATTTTGATATTGCGCTCTACTACCGGCGATGTATTTTCGCCGGCCTCCCCGGGGCGCAAGCTATCATTGATATCAGGCATGGCATCATAGGATACATAAATAATATCAAATTTATCGGCGATAAAGTGGGCAATTTCTTCTGAATAATAAGTATTGGATTGTAATTCATAATAAATTGGCTTTAAGGCGATACTATCCGCATAAGCAATTAATTTTTTCATCAGGTCGATTTCTAAAGTGGCCTCGCCGGAGCCGTAAAAACGAATCCAGGGCTCTTCATTGCCTTCTAAATAATCTTTAATTGCTAGCTTAGCAAAGGTTTCGTCGATAATAATTGCCGAGTATTCGGTTAAGGTTTCCCCTGCGCGGGATTCGGTAATACAATACTTACAGCGCATATTACAACGGGAAGTTGTCATAATAGTTAGCTGTTTTTTGTCATAGTGGCCCATTACTTCACCTCATAATTATAATATTAACGCTAGCTATTATATCATAAGAAGCAATGAAACACAATGATGAATTTTTATATTTTAGCAGTTTTTTTGATTTTTATTGCTTTATTTGCGCCTTTTTTGAGCATTTGCCGAAACATAGCCATAATTATTGCGCTTAGGCCGATAATTATTAGCAGCCGGAATAATGATTGGTTCGCCGTCCGATAAAGCCGTATTTTTCGGATATTGATAATTATGATAATGTAGTTGCGCCAAGGGAATATTTAGTTTTTCGGCCAAATTAAGCAAGCTATCGCCATTTTGGCTATAGTAGATGAATGGCCTATTGGTTTGATTTATATCCATGGATGGCGGCGCTATGATATCATTATTAATTTGGCAATTTGGGCAATTATTGCCATTATTATTGCAGCTACAAGGGTTGGTATCGATAGGCATGGCGGGGGTGGGGGGTTCCAAAATTATTAATTCCGGTATATTGATATTGATGCCCGGCAAAATATAGTTAGGGTCGCTAAGCTGGGGGTTTGCTGCTAATAGGCCATCTAAGGTGATTTGGTATTGCTGAGCAATTTGCCACAGGCTTTCGCCTTTTTTTACGGTATGAGTAAGCATAGATATACCTCCGCTTTTTTATATATATGAATATATATAAGGATATGCGGTTTAGTTTTATTTGTGCTTGGGCATTTAAAGTTTTAGTCAATTTTTTACAAAAAATTGCGGGGGTATTGGCCTAGCTGGGTTTAGCTAAAGCTAACCCGCAGCTATGCACGTAGCTAGTACTCAAAATTAGAAATTTTGGCACTAGCTCAGGGGGCAGAGCCCCCAAGGTATTAAAAAAGGTTTTAAGCCAACTAAAAAAACTAAGCAAGGAAAGAAAATTGGCTTAAAACCGGCGTCTTTTGGCAAAGCCAAAACCGCCCTCAAGATCAAGCAAAAAACCAATAATAGTTATGATGTAAAAAAAGGGGTTGTCGCAAAAAGTAACCAAAAACGACCGCTGTTGCGCATCAGCGGACCCGGCGCTGTAATGTGGCCTTTATTTTAAATTTCCCAGACGGGCAAAAACCGCCCACCTGGGAAATTTAAAATACCGCTCCAACTACATTTTACAGTTTAGTAAGTTTTTCTATTCGCTAGTTGCTTTTGATATTTTGACTTATCTTCGATTGCTATCCTTTTAGGGTATTTTACTTTGGTTCGGGTTATGGGCTCGTGCTTAAGCTAATTGCTGAATAATCTTAGGTGCATTATCGGCAGCCCTTTCCGGGCTGCGGCTTAGGAAAATCGAGCCGGTGCGGATAATTTCGATTATGCCATAATTCTTCATCATCTCGCAAAAAGCATCAATTTTTGCCGTATCACCGCTAACCTCAATTACCATGGTTTCCGGATGCACATCCACAATCCGAGCCCTAAATATCGATACCAAATTAGTAATATGATCGCGATGTGCCTCCTCGGCTTTTACCTTTAATAAGCCCAGCTCGCGCGAAATTCGCTCCTCGCTGCTCATATTCAATACATACCAAACATCTACCAGCTTATTTAATTGCTGAATTAATTGCTCCAATTCCTGATCACTGGCTGCCTCTACCAAAAGCGAAATGCGAGTCATCTCGGCCTCTTCGGTGCTGGAGGCGGCAATACTTTCGATATTAAAACCCCTACGAGAGATAAGGCCTGCTATATGCGTTAATACCCCCGGGCGATTATCTACTAATACGGCTATGCTATACTTCATTATTATCCTCCCCCTTATAAACTATCATCTCGGTTATGGCCGAGGCCGGCGCTACCATTGGCAACACATTTTCGTCATCCTCTACCCAAATATCCAGCAGAATTGGCTTGCTCGAGTTTTTAGCCTGCTCTAAGGCGGCGGCCAAATCTTGCCGCTTATCCACCTTTAGGCCTTCAGCACCCATCGCCTTGGCCATTGCCGCAAAATCAACGCCGGCATAATGCTTAGAGCCACTATAACGGCCACCATAAAATAAACGCTGCCATTGCCTTACCATGCCCAAACCATGATTATTTAACACGATAATCTTAATCGGCAAATTATGCTCCACGGCGGTGGCAATTTCCTGTATATTCATCATTATGCCGCCATCACCAACATAAACCCAGGTATCGGCCTTGGGGTCGGCAAACTGCGCCCCTATTGCTGCCGGCAAACCATAGCCCATAGTGCCCAAGCCGCCCGAAGATAAAAAGCCTCTGGCTCGCTTAACCGCACTATACTGCGCTGCCCACATCTGATGCTGACCCACATCGGTAACTATATACGAGCGCTCGCTTAATAAGGGATTGATAGCCTGGATAACCTCCTGCGGCTTAATGGTGCTTTGCTGCTTAGTATAGGCCAAAGGCTGCTCTTTTTGCCAAAGCCTAATTTGCTCCAGCCAATCAGGGATATCGCAGGCAATCATACTATCATGCAAGGCCGGTAAAGACCAGCGTAAGTCGGCCACCAGCGGCCAATCCACCCTTACTAATTTGCCAATTTCCGAAGCATCGATATCAAAATGAGCAATTTTAGCATGGGGCGCAAATTCGCTGATTTTGCCGGTAACCCGATCGGCAAAACGCATGCCTAAGGCAATAATCAGATCGGCCTCGCTTAAAGCCATATTGGCGGTATATGTGCCATGCATGCCGGGCATGCCCAGGTTAAAGGGCATACTTTGGGGATCATGATAAGTATTGCCCATCAAAGTGCTTACATAAGGCAGGCCGCTTTTTTGAATAAATTGATGGAAGGCTGCCTCCATATTACTATGCTTAATTCCGCCGCCGGCAATAATTAGCGGCTTTTTGGCCTGCTTAAGGGCATCGGTGATAGTATTGAGCATCTCGCTATCACCGGCAAAAGGCGGATTATAGCCACGGGTGATAAACTCATTGGTTTCGTCTAAATCAATTTGCGCAATAAAGATATCCCGAGGGATATCGATAACCACCGGCCCCGGACGCCCGCTTTCGGCCAGGTAAAAGGCCTTGCGCAAGATTTCCGGCAAAAGTTGCGGGGTTTTAATCATAAAATTATGCTTGGTAATGGGAGTGGTGATGCCGGAAATATCGGCCTCCTGAAAAGAATCTTTGCCCAGCTGGGGCAGGTTTACCTGGCAGGTAATGCAAACCAGCGGAATGCTATCGATATTGGCGGTAGCAATGCCGGTAATTAAATTGGTAGCCCCCGGCCCCGAGGTTGCAATAACCACACCGGCTTTACCGGTAGCCCGGGCATAGCCATCGGCAGCATGAACCGCACCCTGCTCATGACGGGTAAGGATATGTTCGATGCCACATTGATAAAGGCTATCATAAAGCGGCAAGGCCATGCCGCCCGGATAACCAAATATAGTTTTAACCCCTAATTGTTTAAGAATATGAACAACAGCTTCGCTGCCCGATAATAACATTAAAATAACCCCCTATATATTCAACTTGCTGATTATTATAAATATGCCGCAAAACTAACTAATCCACTAACCTAACTACATATTTATGATATAGTTGTGCCATAAAAAATTCTTGGCCGTTCTTTGGCCGAGAATTTCCGGCGAATTTAATAAAGCAATATAATAATCGCCCTGCGATTATTATATCATAAATATGCCAAAAAACTTAAACATTAAGCTAACTTTGCTGCATATTTATGATATAATCTTGCCATAAAAAATTCTTGGCCGCTCTTTGGCCGAGAATTTCCGGCGAATTTAATAAAGCAATATAATAATCGCCCTGCGATTATTATATCATGATATGCCAAACTTGTCTAGCTATATAAAAATGGCAAATAATTATTGGGCTTGGATTTTGAGGTTTAAGGATGGGCTAAGTACTAGCCTATAGTCCGAACCCAGTTTGATTGTGGGGTTTTGCTGCTTGTTTGTTAGCTGGGTTATAAGTTGCTTACATTTATCGGCGGATATTTAGTTTGGGTTGTACTTCGTGTGTTGCAGGTTTGGCTTGCCCTCGCCTACATTTGCTAGTTTATTTCCTCTGGTCGCAGAGGGGGTTGTTACTTTTTGGTCGCAAAAAGTAACCAAAAACGACCGCTAATTGCGAAGCGCGGGGCACGCTCGTAATGTGGACACGCTTCCGCTAAGGCCGTATAACTCGGAGCTAAAGCTCCTCAAACAGATACGGCCTTTATTTTTAATTTCCCA
>CAYJPF010000097.1:0-7948 GCA_964372025.1 uncultured Peptococcaceae bacterium
TCGCTAGCTGCTTTTGATATCTTGTCTTATCTTCGCTCGCTAGCCTTTTAGGGTATTTTACTTTGGTTCTAAGGCCGGCAAGAATGGGCTGTTGGATCTTGGTCGAATATAATAGCAATCATCAACACAATAACTATCATCAAAATCATAACTCATAACTTAACCTGCTGTTTGTTCAAAACTTACAGTGCCTGGTTTTTTATGAGTTTTTTGTATTATATATTAATATAATTTTAGATAAATAGCAGCTCAATAATTTTTTGTGAATATTATCTAACAAGTTGTGAATATAGTCTATTTTCATTTGCGGCTTTTTAATATATAATAGAATTAGTTAATTCCTAAAGGGGGCTTTACTGTGGATTTACTTTGCTTTAATTGTTTTAATCATCGTGGCGATTATCAGGTTTGCCCGCATTGCGGCCATATCGATGGCACTCCTAATCAGCCTGCTTATCTTATTCAGCCCAAAACTATGCTTTGGGGGCGCTATCTTATTGGATCTTGCCTTGGTATTGGCGGTTTTGGTATTACTTATAAAGCTTTTGATATTCGCTTAAATACGGTTATCGCAATTAAAGAGTTTTTTCCCACCGATTTAGCCAGCCGTATTGCCGGCGAAACAAAAGTTCGGCTTTTTTCCGGCGAAAAAATAGATGAATTTATGCTCCAAAAAAACCGCTTTTTAGATGAAGGCAAAAGCTTGGCTCGCTTTACCGGCCAAGAACATATTGTTAATGTTTTTGATAGCTTTGAAGATAATAATACCGCCTATATAGTTATGGAATTTTTAGATGGCTTAAACCTTAAAGAATATTTGCTAAGCCAAGGCGGATACCTAGCTGCCGACGAGGCTTTAAACCTGCTAAATGGTATCCTAAAAGGTATCGAGGCTATTCATGCTCAGGGCATTATTCATCGCGATATCAGCCCCGATAATTTGTATATCCTAGCCAATGGCCAAATTAAAATTCTTGATTTTGGGGCGGCGCGCTTTGCGGCCAAAGAAGAATGGACGCAAAATATTGTTATTAAAAAAGGTTATGCTCCGCCTGAGCAGTATCGGCAAAATATGCGCCAAACCGAGCTTATCGATATTTATGCGGCCGGCGCTACTTATTATAAAATGCTAACCGGCCTTACCCCTGATGAATCCATCGATCGCGCCGAAAAAGATTTGCTTAAGCGCCCTTCGGCTTATAATAATCAGCTGGATAATAATACCGATAAATTTGTGATGAAGGCGATGGCCTTAAAAGCCGATTTGCGTTTTAAAAGTGCCGGCGAAATGCGCCAAGCACTTACTGATTATGATAATTATGATTTCCCCGAAAATGAACAAAAAAAGCGCCGCTTTAGGCGTACTGTGCTGGCTTTATCGGCCGCTTTGCTTTTAGTGGTAGCCCTTATTGTAGCCGGTCGCCAGATTAGCCAAATTGGCCAAGTTAGCATTGATAATTCGGCTTATCAGCTGGCTAATATGGATTTAGCCGCCGAAACCATTACCGTTTGGGATTATGATCTTGGCATCGATTTAGAGGCAGCCGGCCAGGCCTTTATGCAAAAGTATCCCCAGCATCAAATTAATATTGTTGATATGTATGATGCCTTTGATTATGATAAAATGCAAGCAATCAAGCAATATCAAAATTATGGCGAAGCCGATGCTCCCGATATATCTTCTTATGATCTTTGGCAAGATGAGGCCTATCGTGCCGATTTTAGGCCGCTGGTTAATAGCCTGATTATGGACGATTATTATTTGCTGGGCGATTATTATCATAATTGGCCTGCCGATCAAAAAATTAGCGAATTTAATCTAAGTTTTCAGTATAATGTTTTTGCTACCAATGCCCAAGACCTTAATCAGCGCAATATAGCCTTGCCCGAAACCATCAATTCGCTGGAGCAAGTTTTGGCTTTATATGATTATGCTTTAGCTAATCAGCTTGCCGATGATTATAATGTTCTTAATAGGCTATATTTTAATATAAATTCCTATTATCAGGCCTATTTGCCGCCCCTTTATAATGATGGTGTTTTTAGCCCCAATCAGGATTGGCAAGAGCAATTTGCTTTATTGGCTGAATTAAAATACATTTTATTTGTAGATAATAAGGATATGGTGCATAATGATGAAGCTTATATTATTCCTTATAATGTAAGCAGATCCCCCCTTTGGTTTGATGAATATGATACTATTATCCCGGCTATAGTTGATGATAAGCTAATTGGCGAATTTACCGACCAAGTTTATATTAATGGCCAAAGTTCCCAAAATAAGCAATTGGTATCTATGCTTTTTATTGAATATTTATTAAGCGAAGAATGGCTATATGCCGATATGGATAATGATTTTGCCTTTAATAAAAACTATATGGATGATTTAATTGCTGGCGATAGCCGATTGGCAATTATTAAGCCTTATTTAGAGCAGCCTTTTGCCGAATTGCAAAGCGATGGCTTATACTTTTTGCCGGCCGAGCAACTGCGTGATTGGATGTTTAATACTTTAACTTATAATCATTATTTAGATGCCCAAACAGGTGACGATAATTATGATATGCTGGAAAATGATGAATGGGATGATGCTTTAGAAGCCCTAAACCCTATCGACAAAGAACAGTTTATTGAAGATACGGTAGCTGCCTTTAATGATTTTGTAAATGAGGAGGATTAGTATGAATAGATGTATGGGTTGTATGCAGCCTTTAGCCGATATGCAAGCCGCTTGCCCTCATTGCGGTTATCTGGCGGATACCCCGGTTAAAGAGGCTTATCATTTGCCGCCGGGCACTATTTTGCAAGGGCGCTATATTTTGGGCCGGGTTTTGGGTTATGGTGGTTTTGGCGTTACCTATATTGGTTTTGATGCCCAATTAGAACGCAAAGTGGCGATCAAAGAGTTTTTGCCGGCCACCTTTGCCACCCGTTTGCCCGGCGAAACCGCACTTAGTGTTTATCAGGGGCCGGCCAGCGAGCAGTTTAGCCTAGGGCTAAAGCGCTTTATCGACGAAGCTCAAGTATTAGCTCAGTTTAATGGCGTGGTCGGTATTGTGGATATTTATGATACTATTCCCGGCAATAATACCGGTTATATCATTATGCAATATTTGCAAGGCCAAGATCTTAAGGGCATTTTAAATAGCCAAGGTGTTTTGGATTTTGAGATGGCTAAAGATATCATCATCCAGATTTGTGATACTTTAGATCCTGTACATAAGCAGGGGATTATCCATCGAGATATTAGCCCTGATAATATTTTTATCACCGATGATGGTAAGATTAAATTACTCGATTTTGGGGCAGCCCGCTACGAAAGTTCGCTTAATTCTAAAAGTTTATCGGTAATTTTAAAAAGCGGTTATGCGCCTGAAGAGCAGTATCGTTCTAAAGGCGAGCAGGGCTCTTGGACGGATGTTTATGCTTTGGCGGCTACTTTTTATAAAATCCTAAGTGGTCAAACACCGCCCGATAGCATGGAGCGGGCTATTGATGACCAGCTTAAAGACTTAAGCGCTTTAAATGTGCAATTGCCGATAAGTGCCGAAAATGCCATTTTAAATGCCTTGGCCGTGCGCAAAGCCGACCGCACCCAAACTGTGGCCGAATTTAAAGCGGCACTTCAGGCCGAAGATGTATTGCGGGTAAAAGTTACTAAGCCCAAGGCCGAAAATAGCAAAATGGCCAAAATACTGATTATCGCCAGCCTGATTGTTTTGGCCGGGGCGGCTATTATTAGCCAATTAGATGGCGAGGAAGTTATTAGCACGCCGGTTGTAGCTGAGCCGGCAATTGTTGAGGAGGTGCAAGCGGTAGCTATGCCCGATCTTAGCAATCTTAACCTTAGCGAAGCCGCTGCTATGCTGGAAGATTTAGAGCTTAAATGGCAAGCTGCAGATTATTGTTTTAGCGGTGAGCCTTTAACAGAGCCGCGTATTTATCAGCAGGAAATTGCGGTTGGCGATTTAACAAAAGCCGGTGATACTATTGCGCTAACTTTGGATTTGGGCACTTATCAGCAGGGTGTGGACGGTGGTTATGTTCCCGATTTAGTTGGGCAAAATGTGGTGGATGTTCTTTATCAATTAGAGCAGTATCAATGGCTTTATCAGGCGGAGTATCGGCGCTTTGTTGATCTTAGCGAAGATGATCAGCATGGAACTTTAATAAGTCAAAGCGATAGTGATTTTACCTTTGGCTTGGGCACAAATATTGGGGCTAATACTGATTATGGTCAAACACGTTTGGCTTTTGGGGTACCGTATAGCTCTACTATTAAAATAAGCACGGTATATACTATCCCCCGTGACGGCCAATATATAGATGATGGTTATCGTAGTTTGCTGGTTTCTGCCGATAATGGTGCTACTTATAGCCAGGTAGGTAGTTGGACGGATACTGTATCATGGTCTGGCTCCGGTACAGGCGAGGCCGGTCGGGCTACCGGTGTGGAGGATTTTGATTTAAGTAAGTATTTTGGCGTTTTTAGCGAGCAATTTGATGGTCAAATAGTTAAATTAAGAATCGACCGCCATTTAGCTGATGGCAGCTTAATCGATAGTGTTGATGTGGAGGGTTTGTATCAGTTTAATGCTCAAGAGCCGGTAATTAATATTGATAGCATTGAAGCATTAAGCAGGGAAGAGGCTATAGCGCTTGATCAATCTGATAATTATTTTACGCCTTATCGTATTGATATGGCCGAAGACTATGTATTTTTGTTGCATGGTCAGAATGATATAAATAATAATTATCGGGTTTATCGGGCGGTTGAGATTGATGGCAAGTATTTTTATGAAGATTATACCGATAATGAATATTCTACCGGTTATCTTAATAATCATATCGAAGATGAGCAGCCATTTTATGTAGATACGGCAGATATGGATGGTAGCCAAGCGACTGATCATTTTGTTTTAATGAATAGTAGTTATTGGCCATCAATTGTGCCCACGCAAATCGATGATCAATTAGTAATGGTAGTTGATTATGATGAGCCGGGCATAATAACCATGGAGCAATTAAAAGCAATAATTTAAAAAGTTTTTGCTTTTGCTTTTTTCAAAAAGCAAAGGTCTTAATCTTTTGACTTTAATCTTTTGACTTTAATCTTTTGAATTTAAAATCTTTCAATTAAAAATATGAAGCTAATGCAGGCTAGATGCGAGCGAGCAATAAAAAGCAATCTTAGAATAGAATTGATAAAATTGAAAGATAGCTGTTATTTTTATTTGCTATGCAAATAAAAATGAAGTGCTCTACAGTAATCAAACTATCAAGTAAAGCTAAGGCTAAAGAAAGCAAACCTAAAATGTAAGAAAGCAAACCTAAAATGCAAGAAAGCAAGCCTAAAATGTAAGAAAGCAAACCTAAAGTGTAAAAAAGTGTAAAAAAGCAAGTTATAGGCCGGAAGGCAAAAAAATAGGCTGTCGCAAATAATTTTTTAATTGCGACAGCCTATTAATTATAGATTAAGGTGTAATTACATATCAAAGTTTAATATTGGGGCAGTGGGAAGAGGATATCATACTGGTCTAAGCCATCGTCTACACTGGTTCCTACATAATAGAAAGTGCTGGTTACTTGGCCATTTACCAGCACCGATAAATTATTGGGGCTGGCAGGATTATATTGTAAAACTACACTAAAAGATTCTGCCGGAGAGGGGTCGAATAAACCTATTTCCTCCGGATTATAGGCTGGTACATAAAGGTTAACTTTTACCATATTATCGCCTAAATACTCAAAGCCTGTTACTTCGGGCGGATGGGGATAAAAAGAGCTGGAATAATAGGCCGCCATAACCATGGTTTGCTGGCTGGGCTCTGTAGGATGATTTAAAAAAGCAAAGAATAAATTATCGGTATTGCTATTCCAAACTCCGTATAAATTTTTATACATATTGGGAACTTCATCACCTACCGCCAAACCCGCAAAAACTTGCGAATTAATGCTACGGGTAGTAATAATTTCGGCTTCGGCTGTAGGTGGGGTAGGGGTGGTAGCAGGGGCTTGCTCGGCAATTACTTTAGCGGCCTCTAATTGGGCTGCGTCAAATATGCGATGAAAATCCATTAAAATTTCATACATAATAGAGCTGCCATCCTTGGTATGGGTAAATAAAGTTTGCCAGGCAACAATAACCGCATCGGCACGTAAAAAATTAGTGGGGTTTAAATGGGAAGGGTAAATGCCAAGTTCTTGGCCAAACTCAACGGCTTGATCCCAGTTAAAATCGCCGTTGCTATCATCATAACCCAAAGCCCTAAGGATAAAGGTTAAATACATATCGGCGGTAGCAGGGTTGGATGAGCCAAATTGGGTGGCCGAAATACCATTGGCATAACCGCGAGCATAAGCATAACCAACATAAGGTTCGGCCCAATCAGGAACATCGGTAAAGTGATGCAAAGGAGCTACATTTAAAGCCTCTTCCTCTTCACCTAACAAACGGATAAACATTACCAAAGCCTCAATACGGGTAGGGGCGCGGTTAAGATCAAAATCAGTTTCGCTTACCCCTTGAAATAAGTCCAAAGATTTTAAAGCCTCGGCTTTTTGCTCGGCCTCGGCCAAATGATGATCGGCCAAAGCAGCAAAGGGAAGAACCAGAATAAAGCATAATGACAAAATCAATACCGGTAAAAGCTTTTTAAACATAAACATTCCTCCTTTATTTTTTTAATTTAGGACTGAATTAATCCTAAAATAAGTAGCCAAAAAACCGGGATGCAAATGGCAGGCAACATGCTGCCCACCTTAAATTTTTTGCCAAAGGCCACATTAACGCCTACGCAAAAAATTAAGGCCGAGCCGATAAAGCTTAAATCGGCCAATAATTGCTCGCTAACAAAAGAGCCGGCAAAGGCGGCAATTAAAGTAATAGCCCCCTGATATAAAAGTATAGGAATAGCTGCAAAAGCAGCCCCAATACCATAAGTGGAAGCAAAAACCATCACAATAATAAAATCTAAAATCGATTTGGCCACCAGCATCGAATAATCGCCATTGATGCCGTCTTGAATAGCGCCAACAATAGCCATAGCCCCCACGCAAATTATCAGCGAAACATTAACAAAGCCATCAACAAAAAGGCTATCGTTTTCCCTTTTAGCAATTTTTTTGATTTTAGTACCTAAATTATCCATTTTTTGCTCAATCTTGAGCAATTCGCCAATAATAGTGCCGATAACCAGCGAAAATATCAAAAGCATAGTACCTTGAATTTGAATAGAATTATCAGTAATTACTAACATATGCTCTAAAGTTCCGCTGATGCCTATAAAAATTACAGCCACACCGCAGGCTTGCATTAGGGTTTTTTGAATTTGCTCATTAATGCCTTTTTTAAACAGAATACCAATAATGCCGCCTAAAATAACCGCGCTAAAATTGATAATAGTACCTAAACCAATCATAATTTACACCTCTGTATTTGTCCATTTAAGTATAACATATTTTTCGTTAAATAGCAAATATCAATATTAAATAAACCGCAAATCAAAAGCCCAGCTAAAAGCTGCAATATTTGACTAAAATCCAAAAAGCATGTACAATTAGCTATGTACGTGCATACAATATAGTAACTATATTTTTATGCTGTTTAAGTTTTATCTGCAAAATTAGCTTTAATTGGAGTGAAATTAGTTATGAAAAAGTCGACTAGCGTGCAGCTAAAAACCACCGAATTGGGCGAAATTAGCTCGGCTAAATTGGCTAAACAATCCCCATCATTGCAACCGGCCGCCAAAAATAAAATGGCTAAGCCCAAAAAAACAGCCAAGCTGCCTCAAACGGCTCAGGCTACTAAAGCAGCTAAGTCTTCTAAAGCGGCCAAGCAAGACAAAGAGCTTAAGCAGGGCTTAAGCCCTCAAGCCGCAGCTGCTGCTATTATAACATCAACAGAAGCTGCTCCTAAAACCGAGGCAGCCATAATAGCCTCCAG
>CAYJPF010000097.1:8048-10344 GCA_964372025.1 uncultured Peptococcaceae bacterium
TTATAACATCAACAGAAGCTGCTCCTAAAACCGAGGCAGCCATAATAGCCTCCAGTACAAAACCCAATACTACCCCGGCTAAGTCAATAACTGCAGCTAAAGTAGCTAAACCGGCCAAAACGCTAGCTAAAGCTGCTAGTACGCCTAAAGCTGCTATTAAGCCCAAAGCCGCAACAATGGACGCAGCTAATACCGCTGCCGGCTCTGTGCCGACCATTAAAACCGGGCATTCCGGCATAGGTGGCTTTAAATTTGCAAGCGCAAAGGGTAAGTCTATTCCTGCTAAATCTTTAATTACCGCCTGCTTATTGGTTTGCGTTTTGGCAGTTAGCGTGGTTTTGCTTTATCAATCTTTTGCCATTGCCGATAATACCGTGGCTGATGAAGTAGCAAGCAAGGGGGCGGTTTTGCCGCAATTATCCGTTACTATTCAATATGATGATTTGCAGCAGCAAGTAAGTACCATGGCCACAACTGTGGGCGAATTGCTGATAGAGCAGGGGATTAAGCCCGATGCCGAGGCTACTGTTAGCCCGGACTTAAGCACAAATCTTAGTGATGGTTTGCAAATTAGCATAAATTCGCCGCTTAAGATAACTATTGCAATAGCCGAAAATCAGTATCAGCTTGATTTTCAAGGCCAAACCGTTAGCGAAGCAATTAATCAAGCAGGCCTGGTAATAAGTGCTGCCGACTTAGTATCCTTACCATTAGATACCGTTTTAAGCGGCGGCGAAACTATTAGCATTTCGCGCATTCATCATCAAACCATTACCGAATTAGTGCCGGTAGAGCCACTAGAAGAGCGCTTTGAAGATCCCAGCCTAGCTGTTGGCGAAACCAAGGTTATCGAAGAAGGAGAGCCCGGCGAAGAAGAAAATATAATTCAAATTACCTATCAAGATGGTCTGGAAATTAGCCGCGAAATTATCGCAACCAATGCCATTACCAGCCCCGGGGTAACCATGATTGCCTATGGCTCGGAAACCGTACTTACTGCCGACGGTGCAGCCGGCACGGCACAAGCGGTTAGCAGCGATGGGGTATCCTTTAGTTATAGCAGGGCTTTAACCATGGAATCTACTGCCTATACCTGGACGGGTAATACCACTGCCACCGGCACCTGGCCAACCAGGGGGCAAATTGCGGTCGATCCTAATGTTATCCCCTTAGGCAGCAAGGTTTATGTAGAAGGCTATGGTTTTGCCACCGCCACCGATACCGGCGGCGCCATTAAGGGCAATATTATCGATGTTTATTTTGATAGTTATGATGAATGCATTAACTGGGGCAGAAAGCATGGCCTAACCGTATATGTAATCGAATAATTATAAGGAGGGCATTGGGCCCTCCTTAATTTATGATAATTTGCAAAAAGGATTAAGGAGAAATTAATGATAGCGGATTTTAAGCAAACTAAAGCCCTTTTAGAGGCTTATCAAATCAAGCCAGATAAAAACTTAGGCCAAAATTTTTTAATTAGCCCCAAGGTATGCGAGCAGATTATAGATACTATAGATGGCGCCTATATTTTTGAAATTGGAGCCGGGCTAGGTGCTTTAAGTGAGCATTTAGCAGCCAAAGCCCAAAATCTTTGTTTGCTGGAATTAGATAAAAAGCTTTATAATTATCTGCAAGCCAATTTTAAAGCCGATCATATTAACATTATTAACTGCGATGCCTTAGATTTTGACTTTAATGATTGGGCCAAGCAAAATAATTGGCCAAATTATCATGTTGTAGCAAATCTTCCATACTATATTACATCGGCATTAATTAGACATATTATCACAAATAGTGGTAATTGGCGAACATTAACTTTGATGATGCAAAAAGAGGTAGCCCAAAAGCTAATTTTAAGCCAAGGCAAAGGTGGCCCCTTGGCCGTATTATTGCAATATTTTGGTCAAATCGAAATTATAGCTCAAGCCAAAGCAGCCGAATTTTGGCCTGCCCCCACAATAGACTCGGCGATCCTAAAAGTAAGCCGTCATAGCGAGCCGCCATTTAGTATTAACGATTTGGCTAAATTCGAAAAATTTATAGAAGCGGCCTTTAGCCTAAGACGAAAAACCCTGGTAAACAGCCTAAGTAATGCAACTCATTTAAGCAAAGAGTCGTGGCAAGCAGCCTTAAGCCAATTAAAATTAAACCCAGCGATCCGAGCCGAGCAATTAGCATTAACTGATTTTGCAAATTTATATGAATATTATATTGGTTAAAGTTTTACTCGATTTTTTTCCTTGAATTGTCAAGTCAAGTGCAACACTTTGTTAAAAAAGGCTTCGTAAGGGGT
>CAYJPF010000098.1:0-10316 GCA_964372025.1 uncultured Peptococcaceae bacterium
AAAGAGCCCCGCCAGGGTGGGTTCGGATTATGGGCTCGTGCTTAACCAAAAAGCTTTTAGAATTTGACGAGATTGCTTATTACAATTATTCCTATTTTATTTCTTGGCCTGAACCAAAAAAATGATACTGATTATAGCCGTTAAAAATTCGGCTAAAGGCATGGCCAGCCAAACACCGTTAATCTGCCAAAAATAGGGCAAAATAAGCACCAAAACGCTAACAATAATCATGCCGCGGCTAATCGAAATAATAAAAGCAGCCTTAGGCCTGGCCAAAGCCGCCAAAGCAGCCGAGGTTATAATATTAATCCCGGTAAACAAAAACGAGCTAAAGTAAATAACCATCCCCCATTCGGCCAAAGCCTGCAAAGCAGGGTCATCTTCGGTATTAAAAAAGTCGGTTAGCTGACTATTAAACAATAATACCAAAATATAACTGATAATCCCAATCACAAATCCCCAAATAAGGCCATAACGAATAAACTTAAAAATATTGCTTAATTGCCCGGCGCCAAAATTATAGCTGATTAAAGGCTGTACCCCCTGGGCAATCCCCACAAAAATAGATATCATAATCAAAGCCAAATTGGCAATAATGCCATAGGCCGCCACGGCCAAATTGCCGCTGATATCCAAAATAATAAAATTAAATAACATAATAACCAGCCCCGAAGAATATTCGTTGATAAAAGCGGTTATCCCCAAAGGCAAAAAGCGGCCGCAAACCTTAAAACTAAGCTGCTTAAAATTAAAATGAAAATTATGCTTTTTTTGCCAAAAATGGCTGCTTAAAACACTCATACTAATAATTGGTGCTAAACAAGTGGCAAAAGCTGCCCCAAACATACCCCAATTAAAGATAAAAATAAATACATAATCCAAAATAATATTAGCCATACAACCGCTAAGCATGCCGGCCATGGCTAGGCCGGGGCGCATATCGTTGCGGATAAAGCAAATATATAATTGATGCAAAAGTATAGCCGGTGCAAATAAAAGCTCGGTGCGCATATAGGGGATAACCAAAGGCAAAATTTGGCTATCGGCCCCCAAAAGCGTGGCCAGCCAGGTAGTGCCCAAAAGGCCAAAAACCATTATCGCTAAACCCAAAATAGCAGCAATTAAAAAGGCATGGCTAAAAACGCTATTAGCCTTATTTTTTTGGCCCTTACCACAATAAATAGCATATTGACTGGCCGCCCCCATGCCCAGCAATAAACCCAAGGCATTAATTAAAGAATAAACCGGAATGGCCAAATTTAAGGCCGTAATGCCATCAGAGCCCATGCCGGCGGCGATAAAATAAGTATCGGCCAGCAAATATAGCGATAAACCAATCATCGCCAAAACACTGCGCGAAACATATTTAATAAATAACTGCCTGCTATTTTCGATCATCAAAAAACCTCCTAAGCTAATAAAAAAAGCGCCCGCCACCATGCTACAAGGCCTAAAGCATGATTGCGAACACCCTTCATCCTAAGCTACCCGGCGGCAGCCTAGGACAAGAATTTTTAAATTGTAAATACAGAATATCATAATTGACGATAATTGTCAATACTGATAAACCTTGCGATAGCGTTTTAATAAGATGATGCTGATAATAACAGTTAAAGCCTCGGCAATGGGCACGGCCAACCAAACCCCGGTGATATCCAGGATTTGCGGTAGAATAAGGATAGCACCGCCGATAAATAAAAAGGTGCGTAAAAAAGAGATAAAGGCCGAAACTTTGCCATTGGCAAAAGCGGTAAACATTGATGAACAAAAAATATTTAAACCCGAAAATAAAAAGCCAATTGTAAAGATACGCAAACCGGGTACGGCAATATTGCTAACCTCGGTAGCATTATCGGCAAAGATAGCGGCAATGGATGGGGCAAATATTAATGAACAAATACTAATGATAATCGAGGACATCATAATAAATTTAAGGCTAATTTTAATTAAAGCCTGCAATTTAGGCTTGTTTTGCTCGCCATAATTAAAGCTAATCAAAGGCGCAACACCATTGGCATAACCCAAATAAATGGCAGTTAGCAAAAATTGAGCATAAAGCACAATAGTAATAGCAGCTACACCAGCAGATCCCACTAAATTCATCATGGTAATATTAAAAAGATAAGTAGTGATGGCAGTTGCAATATTGCTAACCATTTCGGAAGAGCCATTAATGGCGGCCTTGGCCATGGTTATCAGTTTAAAATTAGGCTTAGTTAGGCGCAAAGAATTATTTTTGCCCCAAATAAACCAAATCAAACCATAAATAACCGAGAATAAAGCGCCCAGGCCGGTAGCCAAAGCTGCCCCCAAAATACCCAGATTAAAGGTGGCAATTAAAAGATAATCGAGCACAATATTGCTCAATCCCCCGATTAAAGTGATGATAACCGCCAAAGCAGGGCGGCCGGCGGTAATGCAAAAGAATTGCAAAATAACCTGCATCACAAAAACCGGCCCAAAAAATAGCATTGGCCAAGCATAATCATAACATAGCTGATAAATTTGCTGATTAGAGCCTAAAGCATAAATAAGAGCCTCGATATTAAGCCATAATAAATAAGCGATAATTACCGATAAAATCGTAGCCGCAATTAAAAAAGAAGAAAAATCCTGCCGCGCCTCATAATCCTTGGCCTGGCCTAATTTGATGGCGCAAATAGCACTACCACCTGTTGCCATCATAATACCGATCGCCATAAAAATATTAACCAAAGGGTAGATAATATTTAAGGCCGAAAGCGCATCGGTGCTAATCAAACGGGCAACAAAAATACCATCTACCATTACATATAGCGAAGTAAAAACCATCAGCACAATACTGGGAAAGGTAAATCTAAATATTGATTTAAAGCTGATATCAAGTGCAAGTCCTTGTTGCATAATGCTCCTTTATAAAATACAAGCGGCAATGCCGGGTGCTGCAGGTAAAGCTAAACACTGAGGATAACCGGAATAATTGGGCTAAGGTGGTAGATTAGGATGATAGTTGGAATGATGATTTGGGATGATTAATCAGGATTGCTAATTGGGATGACGAGTTGGGATAATGCACAGCTACTCATTACGAATAGCAGCCAAAGCCGATAGACGCATCGCCCTTAAAGCCGGGTATAAGCCCGATAATACTGCCACCCCGGCCGAAAAGGCTACCCCGCCTAAGGCCAGGTAAAAGGGGATTACCGAAATATCTGTGCCCATGGTCATGCCCGAGCTGGCCGCAAACATATTTACAATATAGGATAAACCATAACTAATCAGCAAACCCAAAGTGCCGCCAAAAAAGCCAATATAGCCGGATTCGATCAAAAACATGCGCATGATATTGCTCATCTTACAACCCAAAACCTTGATTACCCCAATTTCGCGGGTGCGCTCATAAATAGACATCATCATTGTATTCATAATGCCAATCGCCGCAACCAACATAGCCACCGCGCCAATTGCCCCAAGTACAGCCTGAATCATGCCCATCTGCTCTTGGCTTTGCTGTATCCACTCGCCTTGCCCCCAAGCATTTAGGCCAAGAGCACGGATTTCCTCTACAATGGTGCCCACATTTTCGATATCATCGGCCATTAAGTATACAGTTCGATAACTATCATCTTTAGGGTCATAGCCGGTAAAATCTTTATTGTCTTTTAGCAATTTATCCATGGTGTCTAAATCGACAAAAATGGCATTGTAAAACTCATATGTGGTAGTATTATCCAAAATACCGGTTACATTTAAAGTATAAGTTTTACCACGGCTTTGGCCATCGCTATACTGATAGCCCGATTCAAAAGCGCCCCAATCAAAACTAAATTTAATCCGATCTTCCATTAAATTTACATTAGGCTCGGGCATATCATTAGGATCATAATAATAATAGCTATTGCTATTAGGTGGCGACATATCATAAGCCAAATTAGCTGCCACCAATACATTTAATTTAGAACCGCTGCTTTTATCGGCAGGCACTGTGCCTTCGTCGGCAATGATGCCAAACTCGGCCGCCTTGCTAAAATCAACACCATAAACCTCCATATAAGATTGATTACGGCCGCTTTTAGCATTGCCGCTACTGCTAACAATCGGCATTACCGTTTCGACATTGGCAATAGAGCTTAGCTGCATTAACATATCATCATCAATTTTAAGCTCGCGGCCGGTTTGCTCATCCCAGCCGGCGCTAACATCAATTTTGGTTAAGCTGCCAAAATTAGCAATCTGCTCCTCAAAACTTTGGCTAAAGCCCAGGCCGATCGAAATCATTACCACAATACTGGTAGTGCCAATCGCCATGCCCAAAGCCGTTAGAATAGCCCTTAATTTGCGCCGCCATAAATTGATTAAGGCAATGCCTAAGGTGTCGAAGAAAGTCATGCGACATCCTCCTCCTCGTCATCTTCGGCCAATTCGGCCAGGCGCTTTTTCTTGCGTTTTTTCTTAATCACAATAATCAAAACAATGATGGCAACCAGCGCCATAGCGCCTATTATAGCCGGCGATATGCCACCACCTTCTATCGGCATACCCATCTCATCATACTCGATATCACCATAATCCATATCGCCATAATCGATATCACTCATGCCCATATCGCCCATGCCCATATCGTCTACATACATCTCTTCAACATATAGGCTAAAAGGCAGGCGATTTTCGAGCATATCGCCATATTCATCTTCATAGCTAATCACAATTTCGCCGGCAATTTCGCCTGCTTCCATCGGGATAATCCCAATATCGGCATTATACTGCGTGCCGGAACCAACATTGCCGGCATACATGCTTTCCTCCAAGGTTAAGCCTTGGCCTTCTACCGTAATCATCGTATTATAAATCTCGGATTTACCCATATTAACTATGGCTACCGTTGCATAAACACTTTGGCCGACCATCGTAAAATCGCTATCAAAACGAGGATCTTCTACCACTACCCTAACCTCTTGATTAATCGGTACGGTAATGCTTTGCGCCTCGCTATACTCGGTGGCTTCGCTATCTTCATAATCCATCTCGATATTCATCATATTGGGCTTAGCCGGGGTATCGGGGCGCACCTGCAATTCCAAATCGCGGCTAATTGTTGCCCCCGGCGCTAAAGAACGCACATAAATAGTATTAGATCCGTTTTGGGCAGGCACTACATAGGCATTTTCTAAATCGGAATTATTAATGCTAATTGTTAAATTGTATATAGTTTCGGTGCTGGTATTGGTAAAATCGGTGCTAAGCGTAAAACTGCTGCCGGCATAAACCTTTTCCGGCGCAATACTATAAGAAGATATGATTAGCTTAGGCTTATGCTTAGGCTCGTCCTCTTCTTCCTCTTCTTCTTTTTCCTCATTATTTACATTGATATAGGCGGTAATGGTTTCGGTATAATCTTTATCCTCAAAGCTAAAACCGATATTAAAAGCAATAGCCTTAGCCCCGGTTACCGCATCCTCGGAAACCAAAAAATCATAAATTACTTCCTTGGTTTGGGCAGCCGTAAAATCGCCCAATTCTTGACGATAGCTTTGCTGCTCGACAATAAAAGGGAAAGTAAGTAAATCGGTAGTGATAACCGGCTCGATATAAACATTGCTTACAGGATGATCGCCACTTAAAAGCGGTAATTTTAGCTGCACCCGATTAGCCTGATCGGCAATTACATTAATATGCGGCGCTATGGTATTGCTTAAGATAAAGTGCTTTTCGTCTTCATCCTCGTCTTCATCTTCTTCTTCATCATCGGGATCTTCGTACTCGCTACCATCGGAAAGAACCTCTACATAGGTGGTAATCGGGGTATTGATAACCTCCCTGGTTAGGCCATTATTGGCGGCATAGCTTAAGGTAAATTGCAAAGGATAAAGGCCGGCGCCGGCTTCTTCGCTAATCAAAAGATTAAAGCTAATCCTGGCTCTATCCTGCGAAAGCACTACCTTTTGATCAAAAGAGGTACGATTAATTTCAAAAGGCCAAACAGCAGGATCGGTGCTTACCGTGGGGCCAAGCACAATATCTTTAACATTATCCCAACCATATTCATCACTAAAATAAACAGGAATAGTGATAATAATGGTTTGGCCGGGATCGCCCGAAGGCACAGCTAAAGCACCCTCTACCCGCAAAGGATCGCTCCAACCCGGGCTGGGCGGCACATATTCGCCGGCTAAAGCCGGCACGGCAATGCTCATCATAATGATCAGGGTAATCAAAAACAAAAGACCTTTCTTTGAGTTAAACATTTTTTATCCTCCATAAATTTAAAATATTGGTAATTGGATTGGGGCATGACCAGTAAAACTTAAATCTAAACCAAGTAAAAAACCCCAAACCCCTACTGCCCACCCTCGGCGGCAATTTTGGCCATAATATCCTCGGCGGTTAAAGGATGGGGGTTTTTAATCATATCTACCGCCTTGCCATCTAAAACATTAATACTAATATCGGCAAATTCGGCCATTTGCGGATCATGGGTTACCATTACAAAAGTGGTATTACTATTCCTAAAAATTTTTAGCAAAAGCAGCATAATTTCCAGGCTGGTTTTAGAATCCAGATTGCCGGTAGGTTCATCGGCAAAAACAATTTTAGGATCGCTTACCAAAGCACGGGCAATACCCACCCTTTGCTGCTGGCCGCCGGACATTTGCATAGGCGTATGATGAGCATGGCTTTTTAAGCCTACCAGCTTAAGCATGTCCAGGGCTTTTTTGCGCCTTTTAGCCGAAGGCACTCCCCTAAAGGTTAAAGGCAAGGCCACATTTTCCAAAGCTGTATAATAAGGCAAAAGATTAAAAGATTGAAACACAAAGCCGATATTTTTTTGTCTAAAATCGATTAATTCGGCCTCGGTCATTTTTTCGATATGTTGGCCGGCGATAATAATTTTGCCACTGCTTACGCTTTCTAAGCCGGCCATCATATTAAGCAAAGTAGATTTACCGCTACCGGATCGCCCAACTACACAGGCAAATTGACCTTTATTAATATCCAGGCTAATATCATTTAAAGCCTTAATTTTAACTTCGCCAACTTTATAAACCTTTTTAACATTACAAACCCTAATCACTGCTGTAGCATTAGG
Organism: uncultured Peptococcaceae bacterium; assembly: GCA_964372025.1. GTDB lineage: Bacteria > Bacillota > Dehalobacteriia > UBA4068 > UBA4068 > CAYJBP01. The sequence continues at coordinate 7,067 of CAYJPF010000098.1, forward strand.
TTCTATTTTTTCAGACACAATTCAACCTCCTTTAAAGGGGCAATTACTTATAGATAAATATTCATCTACCTATATTACTACAAATGTTTACAAAATACCAGAAAAATTTTCTTAATTTTTATTAATTTTATTCTTAAAATTCAAGCTATTAATCATTGATATCTTTACAAAAAGCCAAAATTATGCTATAATTAGAATTTGTTGCAAAAGCAAATATTTTAAAAGAAAGAGGGAGGCTATTATGCAAAAAATCGGTTTTGACAGTAATAAGTATATGGAGTTGCAAACTAAATTTATTAGGGAAAGAATTGCTAAATTCGATAATAAGCTATACCTGGAATTTGGCGGCAAATTATTTGATGATTTGCATGCAGCGCGGGTTTTACCGGGCTTTGATGCCAATAGCAAGGCTAAATTATTGCAGGAATTAAAAGATATAGCCGAAATTATCTTTGTAATTTCCGCCCCGGCTATTGAAACCAGCAAAATCCGTGCCGATATCGGTATTACTTATGATATGGATGTTTTGCGCTTAATCGATAATTTAAGTGCGATGGGCTTGATGATTAATTCGGTTGTTATTACCCAATTTAGCGGACAACCTTTGGCCGAAACATTTTGCAAAAGATTGCAGCAACGCAATATCAAAACCTATATGCATAATTTAACCAAGGGCTATCCTACCGATGTAGAAACCATCGTTAGCGAAGAAGGCTATGGCGCCAACCCTTATGTCGAAACCAGCCGCCCCCTAGTGGTAGTTACCGCCCCCGGCCCCGGCTCGGGCAAAATGGCCACTTGCTTATCGCAGATTTATCATGAGCAAAAGCGTGGTATAGCAGCAGGCTATGCCAAATTCGAAACTTTTCCGATTTGGAATTTGCCGCTAAAACATCCGGTAAACTTAGCCTATGAGGCCGCTACTGCCGATTTGCGTGATGTAAATGCCATCGACCCTTATCACTTAGAAGCCTATAATACCACTACTGTTAACTATAATCGTGATATCGAGGTATTCCCGGTATTAAGAGCGGTTTTGGCCAAAGTGGGTAGCCATTGCGATATTTATCAATCGCCAACCGATATGGGCGTAAATATGGCAGGAAAAGCGATATGTGATGATGAAGTAACCAAAAGAGCGGCCGAGCAAGAAATTATTCGCCGCTATTATAAAGCCCGTTGCGATGCTCGCCAAGGTTTAGCCGATGATGATATCCCCAGCAGAATCGAAATGGTAATGCAGCAAGCAGGCATTAGCGCCGAAGATAGGCTGATAGTAAAGCCCGCCCGCGAAAAAAGCGAGGCCTGCCAAGTGCCGGTAATGTCGCTTAGCTTGCCGGATGGCCAGATTATCCTGGGCAAAGCTTCCAAGCTCTTAACTGCACCGGCTGCGGCTATTATTAATGCTATCAAAACTATGGCCGGCATTGCCGATTCTATTCATCTTTTGGCGCCAACCATTATCGGCCCAATTATCGAGATGAAAAAGAATACCCTTAAGGCTCAAAATTCGGCCTTAAATTTAAGCGATACCTTGCTGGCACTTTCGCTTTGTGCAGCAACCAACTCCAGTGTGGAGCTGGCAATTAGCCAATTAAAAAAATTGCAAGCCACCGAGGCACATAATAGCCATTTTTTAAATAGTGCCGATGAAGAAACCATGCGCCGCCTAGATATTCACTTTACCACCGACCCCCAATATGATAGTGATAATTTATTCACTAATTAATCGATACAGAAGGTAAAATTATGGCTTATACCGCATTATACCGCCGCCTAAGGCCTAAAACCTTTGGCCAACTTTTAGGGCAAGAGCATATTAGCCGCACCCTATGCGCCGCAATTAAGCAGGACAATTTTGTTCATGCCTATTTATTTTGCGGCCCGCGTGGCACCGGCAAAACCTCTTCGGCCAAAATTTTTGCCAGGGCTATTAATTGTTTGGATAATCAAGCAGGCGAGCCTTGCGGCCTTTGCACAGCTTGCCTGCGTAATCTGGAAGATAATGCCTTGGATATCATGGAAATCGACGCCGCTTCTAATCGCGGTATTGACGAAATCCGCGATCTGCGCGAAAGGGTAAAATATGCCCCTGCCCAGGATAAATACAAGGTCTATATTATAGACGAAGTTCATATGCTAACTGTTCCCGCTTTTAATGCTTTGCTTAAAACTTTAGAAGAACCGCCGGCACATGTTATCTTTGTGCTGGCCACCACCGAGCCGCATAAAATACCTTTAACCATCCTTTCGCGTTGTCAGCGTTTTGATTTTAGGCGCATTGGCGATCAGGTAATTACTGATTATTTGCAACAAATTGCCGATGATCAAAATTATCAAAGCCAGGCCGAGGCCTTGGCCTTAATTGCCCAAAAAGCCGAAGGAGGCCTGCGTGATGCCCTAAGCCTACTAGATCAATGCGCCGCCTTTGCCGATGGCCGCATCGATTTAGAAGTGGTTAGCGATGTTTTGGGTATGGCCAAACGGGAATTATTAATATCGGTAACCGCCGCCTTAATTGCTAATGATTTAGAGCAAATTTTGGCTGCTATCGATAATATTTATAATCAAGGCCTAAATTTGCGTCAATTTGTCCAGGATTTATTGATTTATCAAAGACAAATTCTTTTGCAGCTTTTAGCAGGCCAAAACCCCAATTTGCCCTTTGCGGTAAACAGTAATCAGCTAATTAGATTATTGCAAACCCTAAGCGAGGCCGATAATCGCTTGCGTAATTCGCTGCAACCACGTCTTAGCTTGGAGCTTTCGCTTTTGCAGGCGGCAAATCAGATTAGCCCTGCTCAAAACATTAACCAAGCTCCGGCAAGGCCAATGGCAGCGCCTGTAGCCGCGGCAACTACTCAAGCAGCAGCTACAACGGCAAAGCCTGCTCAAGCAATGCCGCCTAAGGTATCCCCTGCCCCGGCTAGGCCTAAGCCGGCTGCGGCTGCCCAAAATGCCGCCCTACAACCCGAGCCTGATCAAATAATTCCTGCTCGGGAAGCAAATGCTGCAGCAGCTAAGGGCCCGGAGGCTAAGCCTAATCATCAAATTAACACTGATCAACCGCCGCAAACGGCGGCCATGGCCGAAGATATCCCTGCTAATAACGATGATCAGCCGCAAACACCTTATCAAAAAATAATTGCTCTTTGGCCTAAAATCGAGCAGGCTGTTTATAAAGAGCATCCCGGCACGGCCGCCTTTTTGGCCAAGGCGCAGGTTATGGCCTGCGATCAGCAAAAATTGG
>CAYJPF010000099.1:0-10302 GCA_964372025.1 uncultured Peptococcaceae bacterium
TGCCTTTACATCCTTATTATAACAAAAATAAGCACAAACTCCTAACCATTTTTTCATGGTTTGGGTTGTGCTTATATTGTACCAAAAAAGAAGCAAAAAAAACTTTTGCCTTTTTTGCTTCTTATCAATATTTAGCTTTTATCTTCCTCTACCCTTACCAAGCGACGGTTAAATTCCGCCCGGCTTAACATTATCTGACGCCCACAACCCTTGCAAACTAAACCAATATCTGCTCCCATTCGCTCTATCTTCCAACCATAACTGCCGCAAGGATGCGCCTTCTTTAAATACGCTATATCTCCCTTATTGTAATCTGGCAGCATAAGCAACCTCCATCGCTCTTAAAGATTCATGCGCATTTACAGCCACCGTCCACTCCCGATCCTGCGCAAGTTGCTGCAATATGCCCATCGTGCCCAATTCGCCAATCTGACCCAAAGAACAAGCTACTGCCGCCCTCACCGCCCAAGATTGGTCCTGAGCTGCCTTAATTAGCTCCGGTAATGCCGCCACCGCTTTGGCCATCCCCAAACAGGCCGCCGCCGCCCGTCTGGTTTGCTCATCTGCATCACTTAAACACGCTATAATCTGATCCAAGGGATATCCCGGCTGCATCTGCCCCAGTACCGATAATATCATCGGCTTATGCTCAGCCTCTACCTCGCCCAATAAATAACATAATAACCACGATGCACTATCCCCCATCGCCACCAATACCTCGGCCACCCTGGCCGGTACATAACGATGCGGCTGCAATATAGCCGAAGCCAAATAAGTTAAACAAGCCGGCTCCTTAAGCGTAATCAGTAAACGCACCGCCGCCATCTGAATATTCTCCTCTTTACTGGAGAGTAAATCGACAAAAACCGGCAATACCGTCGGATCGGGGCATTCCTGCCAAGCCTGCGCCAGGCTATATGGCTGATAATTAGCCTGCCCCAAACTGCGAGCATATAAATGCAATAACTTCTCATCCTCGATAGTTTGACGCAAACTTTGCCCATAATCAGCATTAACCTTAGGCAAAGCCTGCAAAATCTCCTCCAAACAACCGGGCTTGCTCTCTTTAATCTTTTGTAGCAAAATCGGGCTTAATTGACTATTATTTACCGCCTCTACCACCAGCTTATCAGCCAAAGGCAAAAAGATTTCACTAGTGCCCTTATTAGGATCTACCGGCACAAATGTTAAAGGCTGCGTATGCTCAAAAAGCTTGCGCCTATTTTTACGCATAACCCCCCGCCAAATCATCACCGCTATAAACACAATAAAGGCCAAGGCTGCAATTACAATTAACCACAACATCTGCCGATTATTTAATAAATATTGCCAATAATCAAGAATATTTTCTAACAAAAAGGCCAGCTCCTTACTATAATTGCTTACTATAATCGCTTACTATAATTGCCTACTATATTTGCTTGCTAATTAGCGATAACCTTAAGCCCCTTACCGGCACGCATTTTGCCGATAATAGCAAATTCTAAGCCGGCTTTTTCTAATTGCACCTCCAGCTTAGAGGCCTTAAGCTTAGGAGCGGCAATCAATAAGCCACCGCTAAGCTGCGGATCGGCCAATAGGGCTTTGTTGATATCATTAATTTGTTCATCAAAGTGTACCTTGCCATGCAGCGCTTTTAGATTATGGTAAATATTGTCGCTAATAATATCCCGATTAAGCAAATCAATAGCCTGCGGATAAGCAGGGATTAAGGCTGCCCATAACTCCATAGCCAAACCCGAGCTTAAGGCCAGCTGATAGCCATGACCCAATAAGCCGTTTTGGCCAATATCAATAGCAGCTTTAATTTTTAAATCGGCCATAATTTCGGCCACCTGCTTGCTTAAAGTAGCAATAGTTGCCAAAGCTTGCTCGGCATCATCATCGCCAAGCTGGCCTTTTCTAAGCCCATTGGCCAAAATGCCACTGCCTAAAGGCTTGCTTAAAAAAAGCAAGTCGCCTTCTTGGGCAGCATTAGGGGCAATAAGATGATCAGGATGCACCGTTGCCGTTAAAGATAAACCATATTTAGGTTCTTTATCATCTAGGGTATAGCCGCCTGTTAGCAGGGCATTTGCTTCTTTAATCTTAAGCGCAGCCCCTTCTAAAATCATTTTAAACAGGCTTTTATCCTTAGCCTGCGGAAAAGCAGCGATATTCTGCGCCATCAAGGGCTTAGCGCCTAAGGCATAAATGCTATTAAAAGCATGGGCGGCGGCAATTTGGCCGAATAAATAGGCATTATCGAGCATTGGCAAGCTTAGGCTTAAGCTTTGCACCAAGGCCAAATCTTTATTTAAACGGTAAATGCCGGGCTGATTATAGCCATTATCGGCCATTAGCAGAGCATTATCATTAAATTTAGGCAAATCGCCAATTAAAGATTGCAGATCCTCCGGACCCCAACCATTGCTTCAGCCAACGCCTTTAACCATCGAAGTTAAAGTTTCTTTTTTAAACATGGTAAAATCCTCTCGATCTTTTTATTTGCCGATAGGGCAGGCGGCCAGGCAGCGGCCGCAAATGCGCTTGCCAAAGCTATGGCGCATTTGTGATAAATGGTCATCGCAGGCAAAAACGTCCAGCCTATGAGCTAAATCCTGATTAGGCTGCCAGTTTTGGCCTAAAATAGCCTTAGGCGGACAAGCCTGTTGACAAGCAGTACAATTGCCGCAATCCCTGCTTAAGGGGCTGCCGCAAGCAAGCGGCGCATCGGTTAAAATAGTAGCTAGGCGCTGCGCCGGGCCATTATCGGGGGTGATAAAGCAGCTGCTTTTGCCAATCCAGCCCAAGCCGGCTAAACGTGCAGCCAGACGATGGCTGAATATGCCCAGCAAATGATTAGTACCCATCCTTTGCGATGCCGGAATTGGATAAGCCTTATAGCCCAGCTTGGCCAGGTGATTAGCCCCAAATAAACTTAGGCGATCCAAAGCCGCATTTAGGGCATCATAATAGCGTAAATAGGTGTGATTGGGGGCAATGGCCAATTCATCGATTACCGCCCGCGGAAAATTAATGGCCAGGCTAATCGCATAAGGATAATCCTGCCATTTATCGCCATAGTAAAGGTCTAAATCGGCGGCGGCTAAGCTTAAATCGGCAAAACCGATTTTATCGGCGCCCAAATCGCTAAAATAGGAGCTTAATTGCTCATTGTAATAGGTAGTCATAAAAATCCTTCAAAAAAATTTATAATAATTGGGGGATATCATAGATCAAAGGTAGAATTATTTCCGAGCTGCGTAAATATGCATGCCAAGGGCTAAGGGCAGTAATGCCGATATCAATTAAAGAAGGGAAGATAATATTATCGATAATCACAATCAAAATAATACCTACTACCAGGGCAATTAGGCTGCCGATAGCATGATCGATGCGCCCTAGCACCGTGCCGCCTAAAAGGCCGCTTAAGGCGCGTGCTAATAATCTAATCAGCCAATTTACAATAATAAAGATAATAATAAATAATATTATTTGCAGCAGGCGATTAGCCGCTGCATTGGTATCGATAATTAAAGAAATTAAAGCCAAAACTTGATTGCTGCTATCAGACGGGCTAAGCCCGGGGATAAGTGCGGTAAGCTGATAGGCTAATTGGGCGGAATAATGACGCCCTAGCTGGTAGGCAATAATAAATGCGCCAAAAGAGCTTAATACCTGAATTAAGCCGCTATGCCAGCCCCATAGGCCAAAAAGGATAATAATAAGCAGTAAAATTAAATCGGTCATAGCTCTCTCCCAAAAATACTCTGCTTATTATATACGCTATACTTGTGCCTTTGTCCTTTTTCCTGTATAATTGTTTATAGAATATATTAATGAGGTGAAAATTATGGCATTATCTTGTGGAATTATCGGCCTGCCTTTGGTGGGCAAAACAACGTTTTTTAATCTATTAACCGGCTCGCAGCTGGAAACCAGCGCTTATTTTAGCGGCAAAACGGCCACCAATAGCGCCCATGCGGCCGTGCCCGATAGCCGTATTGATTATCTGGCTAAAATGTTTAGCCCCAAAAAAACCACTTATGCTCAAATCGAAATCATCGATGTACCCGGCCTAATGCGGGGGGCATCCAAAGGGCAAGGTACCGGCAACGAGTTTTTAACCGCCGTGCGTGATAGTGATGTTTTGGCTCATATCGTGCGTGGCTTTAATAATGAGGATGTATTGCATAGCGAAGATAGCATTGATATCATCCGCGATATCGATACCATCGCTACCGAGCTATTATTTGCCGATTTGCAATTAATCGAAACTCGCCTGGAGCGAATTTTAACCGGCGGCAAAAAGAAGGTGGAGCATCCTTTGGAGGAAGAGGCTTTGCGCAAATGCCAAGCCCTGCTCGAGGACGAAAAGCCGCTTAAGCTATTGCAATTAAGCGAGGATGAGCAAGAGGCCTTAAAGCATATCACTTTTTTAACCGATAAGCCGATGATTTTGGTAATTAATATTGACGAAGAGCAAGCCGCCCAGCAAAATTGGCCACAAAAAGAGCAAGTTACAGCCTATGCTATGCAGCAAGGCTATGAGCTTTTGATAGTATCTGCCCGCACCGAGGAGGAGATTAGCCAGCTAGAGCCCGAGGAAAGGGAAGTATTTATGGAAGAATTGGGCATAGCCGAAAGCGGTATTAACAGGCTTTGCCAGAGTTTGTATCGTCAATTGGGCTTAATCTCGTTTTTGACGGCAGGCACAGATGAGGTACGTGCTTGGACGATTAAAGACGGCATAACTGCCAAGATGGCAGCCGGCAAAATCCATTCCGATATCGAGCGGGGCTTTATCCGCGCCGAAACGGTGGCCTTTGACCATTTAGCCGAAGCCCAAAGCATGGCCGCCGCCCGAGATAAGGGCTATTTCCGGCTGGAGGGCAAAGAGTATATTGTGCAAGATGGCGATATAATTAATTTTAGATTTAATGTTTAAGGGTAAGTAGCTTTTGCCTAAAACAAAGATTATTGACAGACTGAATGCGCCGCTTGCCGACTGCCTCTTTTAAAATGAGCTGGAATGGTAATGCATGCCATCGTTTACACAGGTCAGATTATGAGTTTTTATTTTGTATTTGTGTTCGCAAAGCCGGTATTTTTGATTGACTTTTATGAGTTCAATATGCTACAATTTAGATAAAAATGTACAATAATTCATTTCGATAAACTCCAAATAAAGGGGGGTAATATTTCGGCAAAAACCCAAACAAATAATTTATAAATTGAAAGGATTTTGATTATGAAAAAGAAATTATTCGCAATGGTATTGACCCTTTGTATGGTGTTGGCTATGTTACCTGTTTCCGCTTCGGCGCAAGGTGTAGAGATTTTAGATGCCTATTTGGACATCGACGACCGCGGCGATGTGGTTTTGATGGTTGAGTTCAATCAGGCGCTCAGCTACAACCAAAACGATCCATACTCTTCGCCCTATCTTGATGTTTTCATCGGCACTGGTGTGGGCGGTACTATTGCCATCAACACCCAAATGTTAGACGGTAAGTATATTGCGCCCATTGATTTTTTACTCATTGATGAAGCCGCTCCCTTCGGCACAACAAGCCATACAGCCGCCACCTTAGTTCTAAAAACGGGTATCACAGGTTTTGAACCGGAGTTCACCTACGAAATGCAACCGTTTCAACTGGATATTACCCGCACCAATATGAACACAGTCCACACAATTTATAATGATGGTTTCATAGAGACCGATAGCTTCGCTGGGTTAGTCAATGCACCTGCATTCTCTACTTCTCCCGCCATTACAATTACTCCCGAAATGAGGATCATCGGCGGAGAATATTATCATATTCAAATCATTGGTGAACAGTGGGTCAGCTTGGACTTTGATGCGCAAGGCAACCATGCTGCAGTGGGCTTTACCAGCGACATGCAGGGCGTTACAATAGAAAGCGTCGCAAGTGCAAGTGAGCAAAATGGTATCTTTAAGGTGGATGTGAATAGCTATCCGCTTACCTATCAAGAAACCGCCCCCACAACACCCCCTGCAACCTCTCCAACCGAGCCCATTCAACCCACCACAGACACACCCTCCGATTGGGCTCTCGATCAAGTAAACGAGGCTATTGCGGCAAACATCGTGCCCGAGAGCTTGCAGACCATGTACACCCAAGCAACCACCCGTGCCGAGTTCTGCGCTTTGGCTGTTGCGCTCTACGAAACAAGCATGGGCACGGAAATCACCGAGCGTGCTACCTTTGATGATACCGACGACTTGAATGTACAAAAAATGGCCGGGCTCGGCGTTGTCAACGGCGTGGGCGAAGGCAAGTTCAACCCGGATGAAAAACTGACTCGTGAGCAAGCGGCGGTTATCCTCGCCAGGCTTTCCGAGGTTATGGACAATCCCCTGGACAAAGTAGCCGCTACATTTGCTGATAATGACGATGTTTCCGATTGGGCACTTGAAGCCGTTGGGCAAATGCTGGCTTCGGGCATTATGGGCGGCGTGGGCGATAACAAGTTTTCCCCTAAAGCTGATTACACAAGAGAGCAGAGCATTTTAACCACCTTGCGCGTCTTTAACCTTGTGAAATAAAATTATATAATATTCGGCAGTGCGCCGGAGCAAACAGGGCGGCTAACTTTACGGTGGCCGCCCTTTGTCCACCTAAAATACTGCTGCCAACTTTCTAAACCGACATTTTGGAATAAAATCCAATGTGTTGGTTTTTTATGCTCAAAAACAGATTTACAAGTAGGCTAAAATACCGGCCTACCAAGAGCAAAAACATGAGCGAAAGGCCATACTCATTATCTAAGCTATAAAATTTAACTACAGCCAAAAATAAAACCAAAATTTTGGCAAATTCCCCTTGTATTAATGGCCTGTTTTATGATATGATTAACATAGTTTTATCTTCTTGCCAATTGCCCTAGGTGCTATTGGCAAATTGTGCCAAAACTACCTAAATAAAAAACAAGAGGTGATATCATGAAATACGCAAAAATGCATGGCCTGGGTAATGATTTTGTGATGGTTAATGCCTTTAAAGAAACTTTGCCCGCCGATCTTAATAGCTTTGCTCAAAAAGTTTGTCATCGCCATTTAGGGGTGGGTGCCGATGGTTTGATTATTCTTAAACCCAGCACAACAGGTGCAGCCGCCGAATTTGTAATTTATAATTATGATGGCTCTCAGGCCGAAATGTGCGGCAATGGCCTGCGTGCCGCTGCCATTTTTGCCCAAGACGAAGGCATCGTAAAAGAGGATCAATTTGTATTTGATACCTTAGGTGGCCCGGTTTCGCCCCATATTATCGATCGCCAAAACCATATTGTATGCGTGGATATGGGTATTCCGCGCTTAAACCCCTCGGAAATCCCTGCTAATTTTACCGGATCTAGGGTGGTTAGTGCACCTTTGCTTGTTTATGCTAGGATGTTTTATGTTACCTTGGTTTCGATGGGCAATCCGCATTGCGTGATTTTTGTTGATGATGATCTGGAAAACTTCCCGGTAGAAAAAATTGGCCCTCAAATCGAAACTCATGATTTATTCCCGGCCAAAACCAATGTAGAATTTATTCAGCTTTTAGGCGATGATAAAATAGCCATGCGCGTATGGGAAAGAAGTTGTGGCGAAACCGCAGCTTGCGGCTCCGGTGCTTGTGCTGCTACCGTGGCCGCCATTGTAAATGGCTATACCAAAAATAAAGTAGAAGTTAAACTGCGCTATGGCTCTTTAGAAATTGAATGGCGCGATAATCAGCATATTTATATGACAGGCCCTGCCGCCTATATTAGCCGCGGCGAATATTTGGGATAAATTTAGCTGCCTAATATAAGGCAAAACGGCCTAATCATACATATTTTAAATTTAATATAGATTTTATTTCAGGAGGTAATTATTTAAATGATCAAAGAAGCCAATCGCATGAAAACAATCCCCCCCTATCTTTTTGCCCGAATCGAGAAGAAAATCGAAGAAAAAAGAGCAGCCGGTGTTGATATTATCAGCTTAGGCATAGGCGATCCCGATTTGCCTACTCCGCCCCAATTAATCGAAGTTTTGGCAAAAACCGCCTTGGATAAAGCCAATCATCAATACCCTTCTTCGCAGGGGATGCTTAGCTATCGTCAGGCGGTAGCCGATTTTTATCAAGATCGCTTCGGGGTAGAAATTTGCCCCAAGCAGGAAGTTACCTCTTTAATCGGCTCTAAAGAAGGCATTGCCAATATCAATTATTGCTATGTAAACCCGGGCGATATCAATTTAGTGCCCGATCCGGCGTATCCGGTATATTCTACCGCCACTATGCTGGCCGGCGGCGAAAATTATTTTATGCCGCTTGAGCCTAGCAATGGCTTTTTGCCCGATTTTAGCAAAATCCCGGCCGATGTTTTGGCCAAGGCTAAAATTTTGTGGTTAAATTATCCTAATAATCCTACCGGCGCTACCTGCGATTTAGCCTTTTTTGAGGAGGCTGTTGCTTTTGCGCGCAAGCATAATTTATTGCTTTGCCATGACAATGCCTATTCCGAGATGACTTATGATGGCTATGTAGCGCCCAGCATTATGCAGGTACCCGGTGCTAAGGATGTGGCTATCGAGTTTGGATCTTGCTCTAAGCCCTTCAATATGACCGGCTGGCGCATGGGCTTTTGCGTGGGCAATCCCGAGGCCGTGCAAATGCTGGCCAGATACAAATCTAATGTAGATAGCGGTGCTTTTCAGGCTGTGCAATATGCCGGTATTGAGGGTTTAAAGCAATACAAGCGCATTGTGGAAGATTCGCAGGCTATTTACGGTGCTCGCCGTGATATTTTGGTAGGCGGTTTAAACGATATGGGCTGGGATTTAACTTATCCTAAGGCCACCTTTTATGTTTGGGCGCCGGTACCCAAAGGCCATACTTCGGCATCTTTTGCCGAGCTGGTATTGGAAGAGGCAGGCATAATTATCACCCCGGGCAATGGTTATGGCCAGGCCGGCGAGGGTTATTTTAGAGCAACATTAACCGTAGAAGAGCATTTGATGAAAGAGGCTATTGCCCGTCTTAAAAAGGCCTTGGGCAAGGTTGAGTTTTAGTTTATAGTAGGAGCAGTATGGCTTTTTGGCAAAACTTATTTAAAAAGCAGGAAGCTATTATCCCTAAAGCAAGCCCACAAATTATGCCGTCGCCGCCCAAAATTGGTATTGCTTTTGGCGGCGGCGGCTTTAAAGGTGCGGCTCATATTGGGGTATTAAAGGTGCTGGCCGAGCATGGCATTAAAGCCGATATGGTGGCAGGCACCTCGATAGGCTCGGCGGTAGCAGCGCTTTATGCTTCGGGCTATAGCTGGGATATGATCGAGCTAATCTTTAAAAAGATAGATATAGAAAGTTTGGTAAAGCTGCGTCCGGGCAGGAAGGGTTTAATATCCGGCCATGGCTATGCCGAGCTTATTCATACCTGCACTAAGGGCAAAAAAATCGAACAAATGGATATACCGCTAAAAATTGTGGCGGTAGATTTAATAAGCTGGCAAAAAGTAGTTTTTGATCAAGGCGACACAGCGATTGCGGTAAAGGCATCGTCGGCGATACCGGGGGTATTTAATCCGGTTAAGTATAAGGATATGCTATTGGTAGACGGCTTTTTGCTGGACAATTGCCCGGCCGATATAGTGCGGGCAATGGGAGCGGATATAGTGCTGGCAATTGATTTATCCAGCCCCGATTATCGCGAGCCTAATAATATGATAGATATAATAACCCGTTCGTTGGAGATAGCAACGGCAGCAAACAGCCAAATAGAGGCTGATTTAATTTTAAAGCCAATCCCCTATTTTATGGAGATGTTAAAGGCCGACAAAATAACCGAAGCCATGGATTTAGGCGAGCAAGCAGCCAAAGAGCATATAGAGGAGCTGCTGGCGATAATTGAGGATTTTGGCAGGAGATAGGGGTAATGGGGAATGTTATTAAGTTAAGAAGCTAATTAGCCTATCATTCAGAGCGAAGCGAAGAAGCTTTCTATAGCAAGTAAGAGCAAGATCCTTCGCTTACGCTCAGGATGACGGAGGGTGCGACATTTTTGAACTTAGTGATATTGGTGTAAGATGGGGCACAACAATATGCGATGAATGTGGGATGCAAGATAAGTTTGAGCACCCTAAAAGCCTAACGGCAAAGCGGGAGGGCATGGAAGCCCTCCCCGACAAAATGGGTGCATAGCAAGCCTTGAATACCCTAAAAGAGTAACAATCGAAGAAAAGTCAATATATCAAAAGCAACTAGCGAGTAAAACAACGTACTAAACTAGCAAATGTAGTTGGAGCGGTATTTTGTATTTTCCAGGTGGG
>CAYJPF010000100.1:0-6263 GCA_964372025.1 uncultured Peptococcaceae bacterium
TTTTGCGACCAAAAAGTAACGCCCCCTCTGCGACCAGAGGAAATAAACTAGCAAACGTAGGCGAGGGCAAGCCAAACTTGCAACACACGAAGCACAACTAATATAAATATCCGCCAACAAATTGAGGCAATCTACAACTCAGCTAACAACAGGCAACAACCAGCAACCATTTTAAGACCTTGGGGGGCTCCGCCCCCTGAGCTAGTGCCAAAATCTCTGATTTTGAGTACTAGCTACGTGCATAGCTGCGAGTTAGCTTTAGCTAAGTCCGGCTAGGCCAATACCCCCGCAATTTTTTGAAAAATTGACTAAAACTTCTAATCAAAAAATTTATATTGAAATTTATCACAAAACATGCTATAATTCGATATGCAACCAATCCGGTTGCAAAAATTGTTTTTAATAGGAGGAGAATTTAAATGAAGAATTTCAAGATTTTACTTATCTTAGCTCTAGCTATTGCCTTACTATTTAGCTTAGCTGCCTGCGGTGGCGCCGAAGAACCCGCCGAAGAACCGGTAGCCGAAGAACCGGCAACCGAAGAACCGGCAACCGAAGAACCAACAGAAGAAGAACCAACCGAAGAAGAACCAGCTGCCGAAGCTGATGGCGAAGGCTTTAGAATCGCCATTGTTACCAGCCCCAATACCGTTGACGATGGATCTTTTAACGAAGATAATTATAATGGTATCCTCAATTTTATCGCTGCCCGCGGCGATATCGATACCGTTAACCCCGTTCAAGAACCTACCGGCGATATCACCGCCGCTACCCAAGCCGTAGCCGATATCGTAGCCGATTATGATATTATCGTAACCCCCGGCTTCCAATTTGGTGGCATCGCTTCCTTAGCCGAGGAAAATCCCGATAAAAAGTTTATCTTAGTTGATTCGCATCCCACCGATGCCGATTTTAATACCGTAGAAGTTGCCAATATCTACGCCATGACCTTTGCCGAGCAGGAAAGTGGCTTCTTTGCCGGCGTAGCCGCAGCTTTAGAAACCGCAAGCGGTAAAGTAGCCGTAGTAAACGGCGTTGCCTATCCTTCTAATGTTAATTATCAATATGGCTTCGAGGCCGGTGTTGCCTATGCTGTTAAACATTTAGGCGCTACCGCCGAAATTGTTGAATTAGCCTCCTATGCAGGTACCGATGTTACCGGCGCTAATGTAGGCGGCAATTATACCGGCAACTTTGGCGACGAAGCCCAAGGCAAAGTGGTTGGTAATGCTTTAATCGCCGAAGGCGTAGATATTATCTTTGTTGCCGCCGGCGATTCGGGTAATGGCGTATTCACCGCCGCCAAAGAACATGGCGCCACCCAAATTATCGGCTGCGATGTAGACCAATTCGACGATGGCGTTAATGGTGATACCAATATCATCCTAACCTCGGCCTTAAAAAATATGGCTATCAATGTAGAGCGTCAATTAAATGCTATTGTAGATGGTAGCTTTGCCGGCGCCAATGTAAACCTTTATGCCGATACCGATTCTACCGGCTATGTTAGTGCCGATGGCCGCCATCAATTGGCCGACGAAACCTTAGTTGCCCTCGAAAGCCTCTATCCTTTAGTGCAAGATAAATCCATCGAGCCGCCCTCGAACTTCAGCGAATCCACCCCCGAAGAATTCCCCGGTTTATAAAAACTTAAGCTTAACTTAGTAAGAGTTGCCGCCGATTGCCTAAAATCGGCGGCAACTCTCTTTTTTTTAGCAGTTTTTTGGCATTATTTAAAAAAAGTCCAAAATTAACAAAAAAATACTTTGTAATTAGTAATAAATTATGCTATACTAAGCTTAGAGCGTATTGTATCCAATAACGCTGCATGCAGGTTAAGGGTTACTTTATTTAGCTTTTGCGCTAATAAACAAAACGCTTTTATCAGATAAAGTGTTTAAAAAAGCCGATGTTTATTAGCTAATATTAAGCAGCTATAATAAGTTTTATAAAAAGGAAGGAGTGCAAACTCGATGACAGTGATTGGTAAAATCACCCCCCGCGTGGATGGGCCGGCCAAAGTTACCGGCAAGCAACAATATTCTTCGGATATCAATTTGCCCCATATGCTCCATGCTTTTGTTTTGCGCAGCCCTCATGCTCATGCCGAGATTCTTAGCATTGATACCTCGGCCGCCGAAGCCTTAGGTGCTGTATGTTTAACCCATGCCGATATCAACCCGGTATTATATAACGAAAGATCGGTATCGGTGCCGATTGCAACTAATTGCGATCGCATGGTATTGCCCACCAAGGCCCGCCATGTTGGCGAGCCAATTGCCGCTGTGGCCGCCGCCACCGAGGAAATAGCCTACAAGGCATTGATGGCTTTAAAAGTAGAATATAAGGTATTACCTGCCGTTTTTGAGCCGGAAGCAGCCTTAAAAGATGATGCGCCCCAGCTTTATGAATATTATGAAGTTTGCGGCGAAAAAATCCCGGTTAAAAATAATATCGGTGTATTGCGTAATATCGATGAAGGCGATTGCGATGCCGGTTTTGCTAAGGCCGATCGCATTTTCGAGCATCGTTTTGAGCTGCCCCGCATCTATCATGCCCAAATGGAAACCAAAGGCTGCGTTTGCGCACCCGATACCGAAGGCGGCTTAGATGTTTGGTGTACTGCTCAATCTATTCATGGTAATCGTCAGCTTTTGGGCTTGGTTACCGGCTTGCCTTTATCCAAGATTAATGTTAAAAAGATTGCTATCGGTGGTGCTTTTGGTTCCAGTATTCAAGTAAATACTGTTATCCCCATCTGCGCTTGCTTGGCTCTTAAAGCCGGCAAACCGGTTAAATTAGTTACCAGCCGCGAAGAAGATTTCTTCAGCCATCAAAAATACCCGGCCATCTTCGATGTTAAAATGGGCGTTACCAAAGACGGCGAAATTACCGCCGCCCATGTTAATGCTTTAGTCGATTTTGGTGCGCATCAAATCCAGCCCAAGGCTTGGCTTGGTTGTACCGCCGGTTGGTTTGCTTCTTTATATAAATATAATGGCAATATCCGCTTCGACGGTACTGCCGTTTATACCAATAAAACCCCTTGCTGCGCCATGCAAGGCTATGGTAATCCCCAAATTAACTTTGCTATCGAAAGCATGATCGACATCATTGCCGAGGAAATGGGCTTTGATGCCGTTGATTTGCGTTTGCAAAATTATCGTGGTGTGGGCGAAGAGTTTTGGGGGCAAGGGCCTACTATTCGTTCGATTATCAAAAGCTGCGGCGTAGAAGAATCTTTAGTTAAAGGCCGCGAGATTATGGATTGGGCCAAGCGTGGTAAGCCTGAAGAAAAAGATGGCATTATCCGTCGTGGCCAAGGTGTGGCTCGTGGTTTCCATACCTCCGGTACAGCAGGCCCCTCGAAGGCCGAAGGCGAAGTTATCGACTTTTCCTCCAGCATGATCAAAATTAATGAAGATGGCTCGGTAGATGTAGTTACCCCGGTTGTCGATCATGGCGGCGGTACTTGGGATGGCCTAATTAAAATTTGTGCCGAAGTATTGCAAGTACCCACCTCGATGGTTGGCTTATCGCCGGCCGAAACCAAAAATACCGGCTATGATGTTTGTACCCATGCTACCCGTGGTATTTACTGCGGCGGCGCTGCTGTTTTCCATGTAGCTACCAAAGTTAAGGAAAAGCTTTTGGAAATGGCCGGCCGCATGATGGAAGAACATCCCTATCAATTAGAGTTAATTCGTGATGATGAATTAGGCCAAGGCGTAGTTTATGCCAAGCATTATCATCAAAAGCGGATGACTTTGGCCGAAATTGCCAAGCTTGCCCAAATTAATAGCTGGGGCACCATGATGCATGCCGAAAGCTTTAGGCAGCGTAATTGCCCGCCTTGCTTTACCACCCACTTTGTAGAGGTTGATGTTAATACCCGCACCGGCGAGGTAACCATCCCCAAAGTGCTGCTTTATGGTGATTGCGGCGTTGCTCTTAACCCCGATTTAATGGCCGGCCAGTTAATTGGTTCTTTTAACCGTGGCTTAGGCTATACCATTTACGAAGATTTGCCCTTTGACGAAAAAATCGGCATGCCTACCTGCCGCGGCCTTTTAGTTGATTATAAAATGCCCACCGCTGTGGAAATGCCCAAGGCCGAAAATGTTATCGTGCGTTTATCCGATACCTATGAGCCTTCCGGCCCATTTGGCGCCAAAGGCATCGGCGAGGCCGCTTTGGCTTCGGTACAAGCTGCTATTACCAATGCTATTTATAATGCCGTCGGCATTCGCTTTAACAAATTGCCGGTAACCCCGGAAGTTTTGCTTAAAGCCATGCAGGAAAAAGGCATAGCTTCTAAATAAGGGGGAATAAATGATGAATACAAGAATACTTGCAGCCGAATATGAATATTTAGCCCCTACTACCCTGCAAGAAGCCTTAACCGTTTTAGCGGAAAAGGAGCAGGTAAAAGTATTGGCCGGCGGCACAGATTTAATAGTAAAGCTTAAAGATGATGCCATCAAGGATATGGCTTATATGCTTGATATTAAGCGTATTGATGAATTAGATTTTCTTTGCTTTAAAGAAGATGTTCTGCATATTGGCGCTTTAGCCAAATTAAGCCATATCGAAAAGCATCCGATCGTAATCGAAAAATACCCGGCCTTGGCCGAAGCTATCCAGCTTATGGCTTCGATTTCGGTGCGTAATATGGGCACTATGGTAGGTAATATTTGCAATGCCTCGCCGGTTGCCGATTCGGTAATCCCGGCCATTGTTTATCAAGCCACCATCGTTTTAGAAAGCCTAAAAGGCAAGCGCGAAATGCCTTTGGTCGATTTCTTTGTGGGCCCCGGCATTAGCAAAATCGAAAAAGGCGAGCTTTTAACCGGTATCAAAATCCCTTGCCCTAAAGCAGGTAGCGGTTCGGCCTTCTTAAAGAAAACCCGTGTCCGCCCGGATATTTCCAAGCTAAGCATTGCTGCTATTATCGAATTAGATGGCGATACAGTTAGTGCTTGCCGCATTGCCATGGCAGCCATTGCCGCCACCCCTGCCTATTTAAAGGCGGTTGGCGATAGCATGGTTGGCCAAAAATTAAGTGCCGATTTGATTGCCCAAACTGCCGCCCTTGCAGCTAAAAGCATTAAGCCTATCGATGATAATCGCACCACGGCCGAATATCGTATTCATATTGCCGAGGTTATGACCGCCGATGTACTAATCGAAGCCGCAAAAAGAGCAGGAGGTGCGCTATAATGTCTAAACATGCGATTTGCTTAAAAATTAATGGCGTGGAGCATGATATGGTTGTAAGTAGCAATGAATTATTGCTAAATGTGCTGCGCGATAAATTATTCCTTACCGGTTCTAAATATGGTTGCGGCATTGCCGAATGTGGCGCTTGCACCGTTTTGGTAGGCAAGGAAAGCTATATGGCCTGCATGGTGCCGGCTGTTGCCGCCGATGGTTGGGATATTACCACCGTTGAAGGCTTAGCTAAAGGCGAGCAACTAAATCCGGTTCAGCAATCCTTTATCGATAATGCTGCTATTCAATGCGGTTTTTGCGTACCCGGTATGATTGTTACCTCCACCGCTCTTTTGATGGAAAATGATAATCCTGATGAGGATTATGTAAAAGACTATTTGCGTGGCAATTTCTGCCGTTGCACCGGCTATGTGGCTATGGTTCAATCTGTGCTTGATGCCGCTAAGAAATGGCCTGCTTGGGAAGATAGCCTTTAATACCTTGGGGCTCTGCCCCAGAGCTAGAGCCAAAATCTCCGATTTTGAGCTATAGCTACGTGCATTAGCTGCGGCTTTGCATAAGCAAAGGCCAGCTAGGCCAGAGCTAGAGCCAAAATCTCCGATTTTGAGCTATAGCTACGTGCCTAGCTGCAACTTTGCATAAGCAAAGGCCAGCTAGGCCAAGCCCCGCGATTTTTTAAAAAAATCGATAAACAATTTAATCAAGAAAGGACAATTAAATTATGAAGCAATTTGATTTTATTAATGCTCCTAATTTGCGCAGCGCTTTGGCTTTGCTTGATAAGCATCAGGAAAAGGCTTGTGTGGTTGCCGGCGGTACTAATGTTATGGTTGATATTCGTGCCGGTAAATTAAATGAGATTACTTTGGTTAATATTTTGGAAATCGAAGCTTTAAAGGGTATTCGCCATGGCCGTGGCAAGATTACCATCGGTGCTTTAACCACTATTAGCGAATTGGCCAATTCGGAGATATTAGCTAAATATGCGCCGGCTTTATTCTTAGCCGCCAATGATTTTGCCGATCCTACCA
>CAYJPF010000100.1:6363-9876 GCA_964372025.1 uncultured Peptococcaceae bacterium
GCTAAATATGCGCCGGCTTTATTCTTAGCCGCCAATGATTTTGCCGATCCTACCACCCGTAATTTGGCCACCATTGCCGGCAATATTGCCAATGCTTCGCCCGCTGCCGATACCGCCCCCGCTTTGCTTGCCCTGGAAGCCGAAGTAGTTATCGAGAAAAAGGGCGCTAAGCGCCGTGTAGCTGCGGCCGATTTCTTTACCGGGGTTAATAAAACCGTATTAGCCGCCGATGAATTAATCACCGCTATCGAGTTTAAGCCTAATAAGCAAAGCGCTTTCCTTAAAGTTGGTTTGCGTAATGCCATGGCTATTTCGGTTGTTACCGCCGCTTGTGCCGTTAAATGCGGCCGTGATGGTATCGTTAAAGAATGTGCCATTGCTTTAGGCTCGGTAGCTCCTAAGCCGGTTCGGGCTTATCATGCCGAAAAAGCGCTTATCGGCCAAAAAATGGACGATAAGGCCATCGCAGCAATGACCAAAGCTTTAAGCCAAGATATTAGCCCGATTAATGATATTCGCTCTACTGCCGAATATCGTAAAGAGGTTGCGCCGGTTATTGTAAAGCGCTGCCTATATAAATCTTGTGGTATTTGTGCCAATGAAGGAGGTAAATAAGATGAGCCAATTATTACCTTTAACCATGACCATTAATGGTGAAGAAAAAACCTTTATGGCGCCTGCCCATTTAAGCTTAATGCGCTTTTTGCGCGAGAACCTGTACTGGGATGTTAAATGCGGCTGCGAAGAAGGCGATTGCGGCACTTGTTCGGTTATGCTGGATGGTAAGGCTGTAAAATCCTGCTTGGTTTTAGCCCATTCTTGCGCCGGCCATGATGTTTGGACTGTTAAAGGCTTAGGTTATAATGATCCTTTAACCGCCAAATTACAAGCTGCTTTTGTGGAATGTGGTTCTATTCAATGCGGTTTTTGCACCCCGGGCATGATTGTGGCTGCCAAGCATTATCTCCAAAATGGCGGTACTGCTGATCGGGAAGCTATCCGCAAGGCTATATCCGGTAATTTATGCCGTTGCACCGGCTATCATAAAATTGTTGATGCTATCGAAAAGGTAGCTCAAGAAATCGCTCAAGGAGGTGCTGAGTAATGGCTAATTTTAAATTAATCGGTAATCGTGTACCGCGTCATGATGCCTGGGCCAAAGCCAAAGGCGAGCAATTATACTCCGATGACTGGACAATGCCCGGTATGCTTTATGGTAAAGTATTGCGTTCGGCGCATCCGGCTGCTATTTTGCGGGGCATTGATACCTCTAAAGCTAAGGCATTACCCGGTGTTCATGCCGTTTTAACCTGGGAAGATGTGCCTTTAAACGAAGAAGTAACCAAGTTTGGCCAAATGCGTGATGTTGGCGGCGGTTTTGAAGGCTTATACAAAGTATTAGCCCATGGCAAAATTCGCTCTAAAAGCGAAGCGATTGCTATTGTTGCTGCCGAAACCGAGGAAATTGCGGCTGAAGCTTGCAAATTAATAGAAGTTGATTATGATGTTCAACCCGGCGTATATGATCCGCGCGAAGCCTTAAAAGAGGGCGCTTATCTTGTTTCCAGCGAAGATGATAGCAATTTAATCATGGAAACCAAAGTAGAAAAAGGCGATGTGGCCAGCGTTTGGGATCAATGTGATATTATCGTCGAAAACGACTACTATACCTCGCCCCATGAGCATGCCTATTTAGAGCCCGAGGCCGGCATGGCTTGGTTAGATCAAGATGATATTATTACCTTAAGGGTTGGTACCCAGGTTTTAGAACATTATCGTACTATTGCTAAGGTAATGGGTCGCAATCATACCCAGGTACGCAATATGAGCTTACCTGTTGGCGGCGGTTTTGGCGGTAAAGAAGATATCACCGTCGAAACTTATTTAGCACTTTTAACCGTGGCTACACGTCGCCCGGTAAAAATGGTTTGGAGCAGGGAAGAATCGATGGAAACCCATGCTAAGCGCCATCCCGAATATCTTCATTATAAAACAGGTGCTACCAAAGACGGTAAAATTATCGCCCATGAAGCCCATATTGTTATGGATGGCGGCGGTTATACCTATCTTACCCCTTGGGTACAGATGTATTCTACCATCAATGGCCCGGGCCCTTATAATATCCCTCATCAATTAACCCATAGTTTATCGGCTTTTACCAATAATACCTTCTCTAGCGCTAACCGTGGTTTTGGTGCTACCCAGGTAAACTTTGCCTATGAGCGTCAAATGGACGAAATTGCTGCTAAGCTTGGCATTTGCCCTTATGAATTGCGCCGTAAAAATGTAGTTAAAAACGGCGACGAAATTTCGACCGGCTTTGTGCTGGAAGGCCATATTGCTGCCGAGGAATTATTGGACAAAGTGCAGGAAAAAATGGAAGCTACCCCCAAGGTAGATCGCTTACCTGATGGTCGCAAGGTTGGCCGTGGTATAGCTATTGGCCAAATGAGTTATGGCCGCCTATGCTTTTTGCATGATAGCTCGCGCTGTGCAATTAGGGTGGAATTAGATGGCAGCGTAACCTTGCGTGCCGGTGTTCCTGATCTTGGCTGTGGCCAGGCATCTTCTTTAGCTCAAATTGTGGCTGAGGAATTAGGCTTGCCGATTGAAGATGTACATCCTTATATTATGGATACCCATTTAACGCCCTTATGCGGTACATCTACCGCAACCCGTCAATTGTATATGTCGGGTAATGCCTGCTTAATGGCGGTGCGTTATGTTAAAACCATTTTAGCTAATAAGGCTGCTAAATTATTAGATTGCAAGCCTGAGGAATTAAGCTTTATCGATCGTCGCATTGTATTTACCAATGATCCGGATCGCAGCATTCCTTTTGTAACGGCAGTTGGTCATGTATCTAATGATGGCGAAGTTTTATTCCATGAAGCTCAATTTAATGCACCCTTTACCGAGGTACCTAATTTAGCCGATATTAAAGGCCGTATTCATCCCGACTTAACCTTTACCGCCCATGGCGTAGAGGTGGCCGTAGATGAGGAAACCGGCGAATACGAGGTATTGCGGGTGGTAGCGGCTGTGGATGCGGGTAAAGTATTAAACCGTAATAGCTGCGAAGGCCAGGTAGAAGGCGGTGCTGTTTATAATCTGGGTTGGAATATTGAGGATTTAGCCTGGGAAGATGGTATTACCAAAGGCAATAATTTTGCTACCTATCTGATACCTACTGCGGTAGATACGCCGGATATTGAGACAATTATTTTAGAAAGCGGCGGAGGCCTTGGTCCATACGGGGCTAAAGGTGTAGGCGAGCCGGCGGATAATGATATTTGTCCTGCTTTAATCAATGCGATACGTGATGCGGTTGGTGTAAGTTTTTACAGCACCAAAGTAAAGCAGCATGATATCCTAAAAGCAATCAAAGCTAAAAAGTAAAAAAAGAGGGGGGGCTATCGCAAATTGCGATAGCCCCCTTTCCGAAAGTTTTTTGTTTCTTTTGGTACAATATAAGCACAACCCAAACCAAGAAAAAATGGTTAGGAGTTTGTG
>CAYJPF010000101.1:0-9656 GCA_964372025.1 uncultured Peptococcaceae bacterium
ATGAAGCCGGCAAACTGGGATAAAAATGGGTTCGGATTATCGGCTCGTGCTTAATGGGGCTGTCGCAATATAGAGTTTTACTCAATTTTTTACAAAAAATTGCGGGGGTATTGGGGGCAGAGCCCCCAAGGTCTTAAAAAGGTTTTAAGCCTACCAAAAAAACTAAGCAAGCAAATCAAAATCCCAACAAAAAAGCTGGCAGGAAGTAAAATAGGCTTAAAACCGGCGCCTTTTGGCGAAGCCAAAACAGCCCGAAATATCAAGTAAGAAACTGATAACCGCCATGGATATAATTAGAGGGCTGTCGCATTGCGACAGCCCCATTTTTTATTCCCAAAAATCGAAAGGAGGAAGTTTTCTCATCATCTTCTTTACAATAGTCATCTATACCTTTTGATAACTGCTAATACTAGCGTTAAGCATTTGCCGGGCACATAACCCCAGCTAAAAAACCTTAATTGCCCATTCCACCGGCATCTAGGCCGGCAACTAAGGCTTTATAATATTCAATTTGCCAAAACAATTCGCTGTTTGCTGCCTTTAAATTATTTTGCATGGTCAATAAAGCAGTCTCCTCCGCTTGCAAGGCTATCGCCGGCACCAAACCCAATTCATTCTGTAATCTCGTCTGCTCAATCCTAGCCTCGGCTACTACTAAACGCTCCTGCTCAAGCGTTAAGGTGTTTAGCTTATCCTGTATCACCAAATATTGCGTATCAATTGCCATTGCTATTGTCTGCATCGTTGCATCAATGTTCAATTGGCTTATCCGATCCGCATCCTTATCAGAATTATACTGCATCTCAATCTGATACCCTTTAATCGCAAAACTATTCTCCTGCGCTAGCAAAATATCAGCCGCTGTATCAATCTTATTAGCATAATTAAGATCAGGCTTGGGCATATCACCCAAATTAAATTGTAAATCCTGCGGCCAAGCAACCATCATCTTTAATTGCGGCAACATTTGGGCAGCCTGATTTTCCATTTGCCTAATACTACTGTCAAATTCGCTTAATGCCAACTTAGCCTCGGCCACCGCCAAAGCCGTGCCGGTTTTAGAATCTAAAGCTACCTGCGCTAAACGTAAATCTTCCTCCAATAATGGCCGATTAAGCAAAGTTTGCGCAATTGCATCCTTAATTTGATGATATCCCACAAATAATTGCTGCGCAGCATTAATTAAAGTTAATTCCAACTGGTCTTCCTGCACATTTAACTGCGCTACCTGCTGATCTATAGCATCAAAATCCAAACTCTCTAAGGTAGACATCGATACCTGCAAAGCAGCAATAGTAGCTTTTGCTATAGCCGCAATATTAGGATCTTCAGTATTTTTGGCAATCGTGTTTAAGGTGCTAATCGCACTAATAAATGCCATCTTTTGATTACCAATCCCGGTTTCGGCCTGCTCCATATCCTCTTTGGCATTCTCGGGAATAATCAGCGATTGACGCATTATCTCCATTTGCAAATTCTCGGTTTTAACTAATTCGGCAATCTCATCATACTCCAAAGTAGTACTGGGCAAACTGGCTGTATTAGCCAAGGCCAGCGGCGCTAAAACTAAGGTTAAGGCTAAAGCCAAAATTGGCGCAAATATTTTTTTCATCTTAATTCTCCTATCTATTATTTTCTATTATTTTACTTAATAGCAACTAATTATTTGGCAGCATCCTCTTTAAGCCAGTTTTCCTCGATTTGCTTATGCCAATCACGCTTAGCCTGACGTCTTGCTTCGCGCCTTAGGCGGCCATCATCGGAATTAGCATATAATACCGGGATCAAAATCATCGTTACCAAGGTAGAACCTATCATACCACCAATAATCGATACCGCCAAAGGTGCCAGCAATTCGCCACCATCGCCAAACCCCAAAGACATCGGCAACATACCGATACAAGTTGTAATGGTAGTAATTAAAATTGGTCTTAAGCGCAGCATACCGGCTTGCACAATCGCCTCGTTACGCTCCATATGCCCTTTGTTTTGATTGATAAATTCTACCAGCAAAATTGAGTTATTTACCACCATGCCCACCAGCATAATCAGGCCGGCAAAGGCCGGGGCCGAAAAGCTCATGCCGCATATAAATAATAGCAAGAAAGAGCCGCTTAAGGCAAATGGGATACTCATCATTACAATAAAGGGCAAGGTTAGCGATTCGAATTGCGAGGCCAAAACCATATAAACCAATAATACAGCTACCACTAAGGCCAATAATAAATCGCCAAAAATGTCCATCATTTGTTCCTGCATACCGCCTACATCATATAGGTAGCCATCGGGGAAATTATATTGCTCAAGTACCGTCATCACCTCAGTAGATACCGAGGCCAAATCGCGATTTTCGATCTCTATCGATAAAGTAAGATTGCGCTGCTGGTCGATACGGTTAATGGTTGTAGGCGAATTATCATAATTAAATTCGGCAATTTGCCCTACCGCCACTTGCTGGCCGGATGCCGTGGTAATCGGCACCTGCTGCATATTATTTAAGCCATCTTGATAATCATTATTAATGGCCAAGCGCAAATCCATATCGGCATCGTTTAGATTAATTGTGGTAACCACATTACCACTTAAAGCATTAGATAAAGCCGACGAAAGCTGATTAGCCGTAATGCCATAATAAGCCGCAATATTACGATTAACCGAAACCTGCAATTCCGGATTGCCTTCTTCAAAATTAGATGTTACCTTGCTAATGCCATCTATTAATAATAGCCGCTCGCTTAAATCATCAAAAACACTGTCCAGCATATCTAAATCAGGGCCTTGTAATTGCACCTCGATATCGGCACCGCTGCCCATCATCATCATCATGCTGGATGATGCATTAGCGGTAATTTTAGCGCCGGGAATTTGCGGCAGCTGATCATTAATCTCGCTTACCACTTGATCGGTAGAGCGCTCGCGCATATCTTTAGCCACCAAAGTGCCCGTTATAGTAGAGATATTGGTACTACTAAACATATCGCTTTCGGCAATGGCAATGGTTAGGCTTTCCAGCTCGGGGATAGCCAGCAAATATTCCTCGATTTGGCCGGCAATGCGATCCCTTTCTGCAATAGAAGTACCATAAGGGCTTTCGATAGTTACCGCAAAGCTGCCCTCGTCCATGGCCGGCATTAGGTCGAAACCTAAATTAAAGATTAGCATACTCGAGCCGATTAAGACGATAATCGAAATAATTATCACCAGCTTGCGCTTGATTAAGGAACGACGAATTACATTACCATATTGGATAATCAGCCAATCGATAAAGCGGGTAAAAAGCGGGATAATCCGCAATTTATAACGATGCGTACCAATATATAAATAATCGGGATTAATACTTCTTTGCATTAAACGCGAGCTTAAAAGCGGTACTGCCGTTAAGGCTACAAATAATGATGCCACCAAGGCAATAATAATTGTCCAGCTAAAATCGGCCAAGAGCATAGCAGCCATGCCGCCGGATAAGGCCATCGGCAAAAATACTACCACCGAGGTTAAAGTAGATGCGATAACCGCCTGATACACCTCTTTACTGCCTTGGATGGCGGCCTCTTTAGGATCATCATGCAATTGGAAATTACGATGAATATTTTCCAAAACCACCACCGAGTTATCAACAAGCATGCCCACTACCAGGGTTAAAGCGCCCAAGGTATATACATTTAAAGTCATATTGCCTAGGCTCATCAAGATAAAGGTGGCTAATAAAGATGTAGGGATAGAAATCGAAACTACCAAGGTAGAGCGCAAACTTTTAAGGAAGATAAAAATAGTAATCGCAGCCAAAACTGCCCCGATTAAAGCCGAAGTAGATACCGATTCAATAGCCGAATTGATAAAATCAGCCTGATCAAAGCCGACGGCAATTGTTAAATCGGGATATTTTTCCCTTAATTTGGCCAATTCCTGATGCACCTCGGCCGATACATCGGAAATATTAGCCGTAGATTGCTTAGTTACACTAATCGCAATCGATTGTTCGCCATTTAGGCGATTGATTGAATTAATCTCGGCCGCTGTTTGCTCAACAGTACCAATATCCCTAATTTGGATAACCTCGCGGGTGGGCAAAGTTAAGGGATAAGATTCGATATCAGCCAACGAATCAAATTTGCCCAAGGTACGCACAATAACCTCGCGCTCGCCATTAATAATATCGCCGCTGGGTAAATTCATATTCTCCATAGCCAAAAGCTGACCAATCTGAGCCATGCTTAGGCCATAGCCATCTAAACGCTCTTGCTGAATATTTACCACAACTTCTTGGCTAACACCGCCACTAATATCTACACTGGCAACACCGCCTACCCTTTCCATCGAGGGGCCAATATCATCCTCTACCAGGCGTTGCAAATCATATAAAGGCATATCACCGCCCACATATACCGATAAAATAGGGGTGGCATTAATATCCATTTGCAAAACCATCGGGGTGGCCGCATCATCAGGCAAAAAGCGCTCTACCATCGCTATTTTTTCGCGCATATCCAGGCTGGCAAAATTCATATCGGTGCCGGTGGCAAACTGAATCCCGATCATCGCCGTCCCGGCACTACTCATCGAAAACATGGCATCTAAATTTTCTACCGTGGCCAAAGATTGCTCTACCGGCCTGGTAATTAAGCTTTCAACCTCCTCGGGCGAGGCATTGGGATAAGTGATTAAAACCATAGCTATCGGCAATTCCATCTCGGGCATTAAATCGGTGGATAAGCCCATTAGGGTTACTACGCCCACCAATACAATTACCATAATAGCCATAATGGCCGTTACCGGCCTGTTTACGGCAAATTTGGATATATTCATAGCCGTCCCCCTACTCTGCGCTTACAATTACTGCTTCGCCTTCGGTAACAAAATGCTGGCCTTTAACTACAACCGTAGCGCCCGCTTCCAAGCCGCTTAAGATCTGGACAATTTGGCCATTATCAATGCCCAATTCCACCGGTACTAAGCTGGGAATATTAGCCTCGTCCAGCACTACCAGCATGGTTTGGCCATCACGGGTAAATACTGCCTCGGAGGGTACAATAATTGCGGCGGCAAATTGCTCGGCAATTAAATGCACCTCGGCAAACATACCGGGCATTATGCCGTATTCGGCTATATCTTCGGCAGCAATAGATACATCAACAGGATAAGTTAAGCTACCGCTAGCAGGCGCTAAGCCTATAAAATCAACGGTGCCGCTAAAATAATCATCGGATAAAGTGCTAATTTTATAATCAACTACCTGCCCCAATTCAATGCCCGAAATTAAATATTCGGAAATATTGGTGCTAATTTGCAATATATCGGTAGTAGAAATTACAATTGCAGCCGAACCTTGGCCGGGCATAGCACCTTCGGTAATATTAACCTCGGTGATAAAGCCGGAAATTGGCGCATCGGAGCGAGTCATCGCTATGGCGCTGCCGGCGGCATTAATCGAGCCGCTGGCCTGCTCTTGCTGGGCAACGGCGCTATCATATTGGGTTTGGGCTTGCTCTAATTGGCTTAAGGGTATGGCATCGCTATCATAAAGCGCCTGCATACGCTCTAAATTTTGGGCGGCGCTATCAATGCCGATTTGCGCCAAATCATAGGCGGCCTGGGCTTGGGTATAATTGCCGCTTAATTGCGAGCTATCAATATTAAATAAGCGATCGCCTTCTTCTACATAATCGCCTACTTCTACATAAACACTGCTAACTTCGCCCTGCATACCGGCATAAACCATTACCGAATCCTTGGCCTCGATGCTGCCGGTAATAATGGTGCTACTGCTAATATCATCGGCTATAGCTTGGGTTACGGTTACATGCACCGGCGGCACCGAAACTTCCTCGGCAACCTGCATGTTTTGACTAAAACGATAAGCCACCAAAGCCCCTAAAGCAATTAAAAAGATAATCAATACCGCAAAACCTTTAGAACGCTTATGTTTGGGCTTAGGCCCCACATTTTGTTGGCTTTGCATAAATTTACGATTTTTAATTTCGGCATTATTATCTTGATTATCTTGATTATCCTGAATTGTTTGATTATCTTGATTATCTTGATTTATTTGTTGATTATGCTCATTAGCCAATTGCTGATCTTGGATAATAAGCTCCTCTTTTGCTAATTTCTGCTGCCCATCTTTTTTGGCCATAATATCCTCCACTATTCAATAGTTAATAATCTACGAAATACTTTAAAACAATCCATAACTTCCTGCAATTCCTGATTACTTAAATTATCCGCTTCGGCAGCTATCCACTTAACCATATCTTCTAATTCTTCTTTAACCAAAGCCTCGCCTAATTCGGTAATCGATACATATACCTGGCGTCGATTAACCAAATCATGCTCACGAATAACATAACCCAATTCCTCTAAGGTTTTTACCAGCTTAGAGGTTTGCTGCTTGGTAGAAGAAGTATTTTCGGCCAATTGCGACATATTTAAACTACCTTTAGGGAATTGGGTTAGGGCATATAGGGTATGAAAATAAAGGGCATTGGTATGCCATTTTAAATCCCTACATAACAAAAAAAACAGGCGCATTAAATGCACTGCTTCTTCGGCCATAATGCGGCTATTTAATTCTACAGTATTTACCATCAAAGCCGTCCTCCTAAAATAATAAAATCACCCTTTGATTATAAGGGTGATTTTATTATTTGTCAATAGGTAATTGTAATGTTTCTGCAAAAGTTGTCAAATGATTACTATTAACTTTTATCAACTATTTTGCTTGAGCAATAATCATTTCCAAGGCTTTGATAAACTGCTCGTTTTCTTCCGGCAAGCCAATGCTTACTCTAATATGAGTAGGTGTGCCCCAACCTTGGCCGGGACGAATGATAACGCCCTGCTTAAGGAATTCTTCGGCGGCCGATTTGGCATCAACGCCAATATCCACAAAAATAAAATTACTATAAGATGGCGCATATTTTAGGCCTAAACGATCAAAGCTTTGATATAGATAATCACGGCCGATATTATTATTATCGATGGTATCTTTAAGGAATTTTTCATCACTTAAAGCCCCAACCGCACCGGCCTGGCCTAAACGGCTAAGCGGAAATGGCGGCAAAACATGGATAAAAGCATTGCATAAATGCTTAGGGCAAACAGCATAGCCAACCCTAACCCCGGCCAAGCCATATACCTTAGAAAAAGTACGCAAAACAATAACATTGGCATCTTTTTTAACATAATCCTCTACCCCATCGCCATATTCGGGGCATTGGGCAAATTCAAAATAAGCCTCATCAAAAACTACAATGCAATGCTCGGGCACTTTGCTCATAAAATCGGCAACCTTTTCCTTAGGCACAATCGTTCCGGTAGGATTATTAGGATTGCAGAAGAAAATTAGCTTGGTTTTAGGGGTAATGGCGGCTAAAATATCGTCTAAATCGAAGGTAAAATCCTTTAAGGGCACATTAACTACGGTGCCGCCCATAATATTAGTAGTTAAAGTATAGGTATAAAACGAAGGTGTGCCGATAATCACTTCATCGCCTTCATTAATAAATGCCGAGCCGATTAAAGTAATTACATTATCGCCACCGCAAGTGATAAAAATTTGCTCGGGATCAATAGCCAACTTAGCAGCCAAATCATGACGTAAATCATAACTGGTACTTTCCGGATACATAAAGCAATTTTTAATTTCGGCCTCCATAGCGGCCATCGCTTTAGGCGAAATACCCAAAGGGTTCTCATTAGAGGCCAATTTGGCAATCTTGGTTAGGCCATATTCTTTTTGAACTTCCTCTAAGGGCTTACCCGGTATATAAGGGGCTAAATCAAATAAACCTTTACGGGCAAATTTATCTCCATTTTTCATGCAATATCCTCCTTAAATTTAATTATCCACTTTAAATTATCCCATATTTTGATTAAAAAAACAAGTGCTTTTGCTGATAAATAAAAAATAATTGCAAATTTTTTGGCAAAAGGCTTGCATTATTGCATCCAATATTATACTATAGTAGTATAGCAAATTAAATAGCTATAAAAATACCTAAATTATAATAAGAAAAGGAGCGGATTAATTTGAAACTTGCTGATTATAATAAGGATGCTTTAAAGCAACTTCAAGACGAACTAAATGCCAAATATGGGGAGTATAAAGCCCAAAATTTAAAGCTAAATATGTCGCGCGGTAAGCCCGGTTCCGATCAATTGGAATTATCTTTGCCAATGCTAGAGCCCTTAGCCGACTATCGATCTGAAGATGGCACCGATGCCTTAAACTATGGCCAATTAACCGGCGTTATCGAGGCCAAGCGCCTTTTTGCCGAGATTATGGAAGTAGACCCTGCCAATGTTATTGTAGGTGGTAATTCCAGCTTAAACCTAATGTATGACGAAATTGGACGTGCTTATTCCTTTGGTCTAAGCGATTGCGCCCCCTGGAGCACCCAGGGCGAAATTAAGTTTTTATGCCCGGCACCGGGCTATGATCGCCATTTTACAATTTGCGAAACCTTTGGCATTAAAATGATACCGATTGCCATGAATGCCGATGGCCCTGATATGGACGAAATTGAGCGTTTAGTGGCTGCCGATGCCTCGATTAAGGGCATGTGGTGTGTGCCGATGTATTCTAATCCCGATGGTATTACCTATAGTGATCAGGTAGTGGCCAGAATGGGTGCCTTAAAGCCGGCCGCCAAAGATTTTAGAGTATTTTGCGATAATGCCTATTGCGTACATCATTTAGATATGAATGATATGGACACTTTAGCCAATATTTATGATGCCTTTGCCAAATGTGGCAATGAAGATTTGATTTATATCTTTGCCTCTACATCTAAGGTAACCTTCCCGCATGGTGGTATTTCGGCTATTGCCGCAAGCCCTGCTAATATTGCTCGCATCTCCAAATATTTGAATGCTCAAATTATCAGCTATGATAAAATTAATCAATTGCGCCATGCCCGTTATTTAAAGGATAAAGCAGGCGTTTTAGCTCATATGGCCAAGCATGCTGCTATCATGAAGCCTAAATTTGATATTGTATTCGAAGGTTTGCGTAATGAATTGGCTCCGCTGGAAATTGCCACCTGGCAAGAGCCTAAAGGCGGCTATTTTATCTCGGTATTTTTACCGGAAGGCTGTGCTAAAAGAACCGTGCAGCTTTGCAAAGAATGTGGTGTAGAACTAACCGGCGCCGGCGCTCCTTATCCGTATAAGAACGATCCTGCCGATAGCAATATCCGTATTGCCCCCACCTTCCCACCGGTTGCCGAATTAAAATTGGCGATGGAAGTTTTTTGCATCAGCGCTAAACTAGCTTGTGTGGAAAAATTTAGCAAGTAAAAGTTTTACTCAATTTTTTACAAAAAATTGCGGGGGTATTGGGGGCAGAGCCCCCAAGGTCTTAAAACCGGCGCCTTTTGGCGAAGCCAAAACAGCCCGAAATTTCAAGTAATAAACTGATAACCCCATGGATATAATTAAAGGGCTGTCGCAAATTGCGGCAGCCCCTTAGTTTTAGTTAAGCCAAACCTATATAATCCGAACCAAAGTAAAATACCCTAAAAGAGTAGCAATCGAAGACAAGACAAGATATCAAAAGCAACTAGCGAGTAGAAAAACGTACTCGACTAGCAAATGTAGTTGTAGCGGTATTTTGTATTTTCCAGGTGGGCGGTTTTTGCCCGTCTGGGAAATACAAA
>CAYJPF010000102.1:0-9616 GCA_964372025.1 uncultured Peptococcaceae bacterium
CCCACCTGGAAAATTAAAAATACCGCTCCAACTACATTTTACAGTTTAGTAAGTTTTCCTACTCGCTAGTTGCTTTAGTCCTCGCATTTTATCTTCGATTGCTACCCTTTTAGGGTTTTTAACCCCGGCTTGAATTATATTGGCTTGATATAACCAACCCTGCCAAAAGCACAAAAAACCATAGACAAAAGCCGCAAAATGTAAAATTATCAGAATATTAAATACAAGATTTGCAAAAAAATATTCAGCAAAATCGCCAGCTACAAGCAATATCAAAAAAATACTTAAAAAAACTTTATTTTTCCCCTTGACTATTTGCCAAATATAGGTTAAAATGTTTCAAGAAATTTAATTAAAATAATTTAACTAAAAACTTTTAACTAAAATTTTTATAATTATGGAGGATTTTATTATGACTACTTTTGATCGTGTTAAGGATTCTATTGTAAGTGCATTGCAATGCGATGAGGAAATCATCACCCTAGAGGCCAGCATTAGCGAAGATTTAGGTGCCGATTCTTTAGATTTAGTAGAATTGGTTATGGCTTTAGAAGATGAATTCGATATGAAAATTGCCGATGAGCAAACAAAAACCATCAAAACCGTTGCCGATATTGTTACTTTAATTGATTCCGGCGCAACTGCCTAAAGGAAATTATGAACGAGAAAAATAATTCAGCTGCCGCTTTTAACGAAGCGGCAACTTCTCCATTATGGGGTTTGTCGATTTTAGGCACCGGCAGCATGGTGCCGCCCCTAACGGTAGATAATAATATGTTTGCCGAGCATATCGATACCAATGACGAGTGGATATCCACCCGCACCGGCATCAAAGAACGCCATTTTGTTAATGAAGAAGATCATCGCCAAATGGCAGCTGCTGCCGCTAAGCAGGCTATCGATAAGGCCGGCATCAATAAAGAAGATATTGGCTATATCATTTGCGCCACCATCACCGCCGATTATATTACCCCCTCGATGGCTTGCCTAATCCAAAAAGATTTAGGCCTGCCCGAGCAAGTTTTAGCCTTTGATATCAATGGCGCTTGCAGCGGTTATGTTTATGCAATGAATTTAGCCCATAAGCTTTTGCAAGAAAAACCTCGCCAATATGCCCTGGTTATCGGTAGCGAAATTATGTCGCGCATTACCGATTTTACAGATCGCTCTACCTGCATTTTATTCGGCGATGGCGCGGGTGCTAGCATTATCGGCCTTAAAAAAGAAGCTCCCTACTACTTTATGGCAGGTAGCCAAGGCAATGCCGAACTTTTAGTAGCTCCTGCTGTTTATGAAGGCGAAAACCCCTTTTTAGAACAACCTGCCAAAGCCAAGGGTAAACCCTTTGTTTATATGAATGGCAATGAAATTTATCGTTTTGCCGTTGAAAAATTTGGCAATTGCGCCAAACAAGTTTTAGCAGCCAATAATTTAGCAGCCGATGATATCGACCATTATATTTGCCATCAGGCTAATTTGCGGATTATCCAAGGGGCGGCTAAACGCCTTAAGGTATCTTTGGATAAATTCTTTACTAATGTGCAAACTCGTGGCAATACCTCGGCTGCCAGCATTGCCATTGCTTTGGCCGAATTAGAGGCCAGCGGCAAGCTAAAACGTGGCGATAAGCTGCTTTTAGCCGGTTTTGGCGGCGGCCTAACCTATGGCGCTATCTACTTTGAATGGTAAATAAATAGGTGATTAAATGACAGATATCCGTAAAATTTTTAATATCAAATACCCAATTATCCAAGGCGGTATGGCCAATATCTCCGATGGCGCTTTTGCAGCTGCCGTTAGCGAGGCCGGCTCTTTGGGCATAATTGCCAGCGGTGGCCTAGATGGCGAGCAATTGCGTGAGCAAATTCGCATTGCCCAAAGCCTTACCGATAAGCCTTTGGCCGTCAACCTAATGCTAATGAGCGAGCATGTGGCCGATTTTGCTCAGGTTGTTATCGATTGCGGTATTAAAATTGTTACTACCGGCGCCGGTAATCCCGGCCCTTTTATCCCCGCTTTTAAAGAAGCCGGGATTAAGATCTTCCCGGTTGTGGCCACTTGCGCCCAAGCTAAACGGGTAGCCCGCGATGGCGCCGATGGCGTTATTGCCGAAGGCACCGAAAGCGGCGGCCATGTAGGCGAAATGACCACCATGGCTTTAGTTCCCCAGGTAATTGCTGCGGTAGATATCCCGGTAATTGCCGCCGGCGGCATAGTAAGCGGCGAGCAAATGCTGGCCGGCCTGGCCTTAGGCGCTTGCGGCGTGCAAATTGGCACCGCCCTTTTAGTAGCCAAGGAATGCCCCGTGCACGAAAACTATCGTCAGGCCATTGTTAAGGCTCGCGATATCGATACCGTTGTTACCGGCCGCAAGGCAGGGGCACCGGTGCGGATTATCAAAAACAGTTTGGCCAAAGAATACTTGCGCCTGGAAAACGAAGGCGTAGATCGCGATACTTTAGAGCATTTTACTTTAGGCGCTATGCGTAAAGCGGTTATCGAAGGCAATACCGAGCAGGGCTCGGTTATGGCCGGGCAATCGGCAGGCTTGATTAAGCAAGTTCAATCTATCAGCGAGATTTTGGAGCAATTATGGGCCGATTGTAAAGCCGCCCAGCAAAAAATGGCCGCCGATCAAGAAGGTTTTTTTAGCAATTAAGCTGCTTTAAACTAAACAATATAAATTACTTATAAAGAAGGAGATAAGATTATGACAATCGCATTTTTGTATGCCGGTCAGGGTTCGCAAAAAGAGCATATGGGAGAAGATTTTTATAATGCTTTTCCCCAAATTAGGGATAGAATTGATAATAAAAGCGCAGGTATGGATATTAAAGATTTATGCTTTAATGCTCCGTTAACCCAATTATCGCAAACTAGGTATACCCAGCCTTGCATGGCTGCTTTTGCCGCTTGCGTAACCGATTTATTATTCGAAAAAGGGATTAAGCCCGATTATACGGCCGGTTTATCTTTAGGCGAGTATTCGGCTTTATATGCAGCAGGCGTTTTTGATGAAGATACCTTGCTTGATGTTTTGGCCTTCCGCGGCAAAGTAATGGAAGCCACCACCTCGGGCATGGCCACCAAAATGATGGCTATTTTGGGATTGAGCGCCGAAGGTGTAAACGAGGCCGTTAATAAGGCTGCCGCCATGGGCAAAGGTGTTGTGGCTTGCGCTAACTTTAATTGCAAAGGCCAAACCGTTATCGGTGGCGAATTAGCCGCCGTGGAATTAGCTGGCGAATACTGCATGGAAGCAGGCGCTAAGCGTTGCATCCCCTTAAATGTAAGTGCTCCTTTCCATACCCCTTTGATGGAAGAAGCCGCCAATTTAATGCATGATAAATTAGCCACCGTTGATTGCCATGAGATGAAAGTGCCGGTTATCTTTAATACCACCGCCGACTTAATCCATGATGGCGAAACGGTACAAGAATTATTAGAAACCCAAGTAAAATCGCCGGTTTTATTCGAAAAATCGATTATGAAATTGGCCGAACTGGGTGTAGATACCATTATCGAAATTGGGCCGGGCAGCGCTTTAAGCGGCTTTGTTAAAAAAACTGCTCCCCAAATTAAAACCTATGTTATCGAAGATGTACCCAGCTTGGAAAAAACCTTGTTGGCCTTAGGTGCTTAATATGGATTTTGCAGGTAAAACAGCGCTTATTACCGGTGCCAGCAGGGGTATTGGCAGGGCCATTGCCATTGCTTTGGCTAAACAAGGCGCTACTATTATCATCAATCATTTTAATGATCAAGAGCAGGCCGAGCAAACCGCAGCCCTATGCGGCGCTGCTCAAACCCATATCTTCGAGGCCAATGTGGCCGATGAAGAGGATTGTGCTACCATGTTTGCCAATATTCAAAAAGATTGCGGCCGCCTAGATATCTTGATTAATAATGCCGGTATTACCAGGGATAATTTAATTCAAAGAATGTCGGCACAGGATTTTGAAGATGTGCTTAATGTTAATCT
This sequence comes from uncultured Peptococcaceae bacterium, assembly GCA_964372025.1. Taxonomy (GTDB): domain Bacteria; phylum Bacillota; class Dehalobacteriia; order UBA4068; family UBA4068; genus CAYJBP01. The sequence continues at coordinate 3,983 of CAYJPF010000102.1, forward strand.
TAAAGGCGCTTTTTATTGCACTAAACTAGCCTATAAGATGATGAGCAAAGCCCGCTTTGGCCGTATTATCAATATGGCTAGTGTAGTGGGGCTTAGCGGAAATATCGGCCAGGCCAATTATGCGGCATCCAAGGCCGGCTTAATTGCCTTAACCAAAACGGCAGCCCAAGAATATGGTCGCCGCAATATTACGGTTAATGCCATTGCTCCCGGTTTTATCGATACTGCTATGACAGCCGATTTGCCGCCCGAAATTAAAGAACAAATGTTGGCCAAAACCGCTTTAGCCCGTTTTGGCCAGGTAGAAGATATTGCCCAGGCCGCTTTATTTTTAGCAACTGCCGAATATATTACCGGCCATACTTTGGTAATAGACGGCGGCATGGCCATGTAAATTGTTAAACACAGCAAGAAAGGGATTGAAAATGGAACAAAATAGGCGAGTTGTTATAACCGGCTTAGGTGCGGTAAGCCCCCTAGGCAATGATACTGCTACAACTTGGCAAGGTTTAAAAACCGGCCAAAACGGCTTAAGCCCCATCGAAGGATTTGTGGTTGGCGAGCAAAAAAATCGCTTAGCCGGTTTGGTTAAAATAAATGCAGCCGATTATTTGGCCGCATCCGAAACCCGCAAAATGGATAGGTTTACCATGTTGGCCGTAGTAGCCGCCATGGAGGCTTTAGCCGATAGCGGCATCACAGCCGATAACTGCGATTTAAATCGGGCAGCCGTGGTAGTTGCCACCGGCATTGGTGGTTTACCGACCATCGAAAAAGAATTTGCCAAAGGCACCGAAAAGGGCTTTGAGCGGATTTCGGCCTTATTTATCCCGATGAGCATTGCCAATATGGCAGCAGGCAGGATTGCGATTATGAGCGGCTTTAAAAATTATTGTTATGCCCCGGTTACAGCCTGTGCCGGCGGCACTAATGCCTTAGGTGATGCCTTAAGGATGATTAGGCATGGTTATGCCGATATTGCCTTAAGCGGCGGCGCCGAGGGTTGTATCAGCCCCTTAACCGTAGGCGGTTTTGCCTCGATGAAGGCTTTATCGGAAAGCGAAGATCCTAATCGGGCATCTATCCCCTTTGATGCCGAGCGCAGCGGTTTTATTATTGGCGAGGGTGCCGGCATTTTGATGCTGGAAGAATTAGAGCATGCTAAAAAGCGTGGCGCTAAAATTTATGGCGAAATTACCGGCTATGGTGTTAGCTGCGATGCTTATCATATCACCGCCCCCGAGCCCAATAGTTTAGGTGGCATTGCCGCCATGGCTAATGCCTTGGCCGATGCCAAATTAAAGGCCGAGGCCATCGATTATATTAATGCCCATGGCACATCCACCCCCTTAAATGATAAAGGCGAAACCTTGGCCATCAAGCAAGTATTTGGCGAGCATAGCCGCAAATTGGCAGTAAGCTCTACCAAATCGATGATGGGTCATGCTTTGGGTGCGGCAGGTGCTTTGGAGGCGATTGCCTGCATTAAGGCGATCAATGATAGCTATGCGCCGCCAACTATCAATTATAAAGTGGCCGATCCGGAATGCGATTTGGACTATATACCTAATCAAGGCCGTGCGATGCAGATTAAGCATGCTTTGTCCAATTCTTTGGGCTTTGGCGGTCATAATGCTACGATTATTTTATCGGCTTATCAGGAGGCTTAGGCATGGTTTTGGATATCGAGCAAATCAAAGCGATTATCCCCCATCGTTATCCCTTTTTGCTGGTGGATAGGATTGAAGATTTTAGTCCCGGCCAAATGGCCAAAGGCTATAAATGCGTATCGGCCAACGAGATGCAATTTTTGGGGCATTTTCCTAATAAGAGTATTTTTCCCGGCGTATTAATAGTGGAGGCTTTGGCGCAAGTAGGCGCTATAGCCATGCTAACTGCCGAGGAGAATAAAGGCAAATTGGCCTTATTTGGCGGCATTAAGCAGGCCAAATTCCGCGAGCAAGTAGTGCCGGGTGATGTTTTGTATTTAGAGGCCGAAATTGTACGGATGGTAGGTAATTCGGCCGGCATTGGCAAAGGAAAAGCTACCGTAAACGGCAAAACCGCCTGCGAAGCAGAGTTTAGTTTTGCTTTAATTGATGGATAAATTAAAATAGTTAGGATGATTATATGCTGGAGCATTCCTTATCGGATATTTACACTAAACTAAAGATTACCTTTTACCGGCGTATATTCAATCGCTTTGCCGAAAGGGAAGCAAGCCTAACCGCGGTAGAAACTTTTTGCGTGGAGGTTATCCATGCCTTGGGCAAGCCTACTATTAGCGAGTTTGCTGATTTTGTGATGGTATCGCAAGCCAATGCTACTTATAAGGTGCAAAGCCTGATTAATAAGGGTTATGTACTTAAGGAGCAGAGCCAAACTGATAGGCGAGAGTATCGCTTAATTGTAACCGAGAAATTCTATCAATATTATGGTATGAGCCAGGATTATTTATTCGAGGTAGCAGGCAGGGTGAAGGCACATTTTACGGCTGAAGAATTAATTTTGCTGGAAAAAATGATGAATACAATCAGCCAAGAGTTGATGAACGAGGTTGAATTGAAAAGTGAATAATAGCAAAAGGGGCTGTCGCAAGTTTTTTGCGACAGCCCTTTAATTATATCCATGGATGTTATCAGTTTCTTACTTGATACTTCGGGCTGTTTTGGCTTCGCCAAAAGGCGCCGGTTTTAAGCCTATTTTGCTTCCTGTCAGCTTTTTTGTTGGGATTTTGATTTGCTTGCTTAGTTTTTTTGGTAGGCTTAAAACCTTTTTAAAACCTTTTTAAGACCTTGGGGCTCTGCCCCACCCCCCGCAATTTTTTGTAAAAAATTGAGTAAAACTTTATATTGCGACAGCCCTTATTTTTTTAAATATTATTCAATTTCCTGATCCATAGTAGCTAAAAAATATTCAATGGAAAGCGGAATATCGGCGGCGGCTTTGGTTTTGGTTTCCTGGGCTTGGCGGGCTAATTCGGTATAGATTTGCTTTTGGCCGGAAGCACTTTGGCTTAACTGTTCGCAAGCATAAACCCAGGCTTTAAGCAGCCATTTTTGCATCATTTGGCGTCTTTTAATCAAAAGCGGTTTATCTTCTGTGCTGCCATTATCTTCAAATAACCATTCGCGCCATAGATTATCATCTAAGCCCAGCACATAGCGCATATGGGCAATCGAGAGCATAATATTGCGTTGATGGCAATCGGCACTTAAAAGCTTAAGGCGGCGTTCGGCCTCGGTTATTTGTTTAGCTAGGGGTAGCTTGGTTATATCATTTTTAAACTCCAGTTTAAAATAGGTTTTGGCCGGTTTAGTATTTGTTTTGCCGGATTCGCTCATTTTATCATCTCCTTATCGGCAATTTTAAATTATTAAGTGGGGGTTGTTCTGCCGATTTTGCGGCTTATCGGTCATATTTGCTGATGGCTTGGATATAATATACTAAGGAGGATTAAAATGATATTTATTAAAAAGCTACTTATATTAACTATGATTACTTTGATGCTAATTACTTTTAGGCCGGTGGCGATGGCTATTACTATGCAGGAATTGGCTGCTAAAGATAGCGATTCTTGGCAGGCATATATTAGCATTAGCCATGATAGTTTATTACGTATTGCCGCCCTTTATGATTTGGATATTGATTTATTGGTACAAGTTAATAATTTGCAAGCGGATCAAATTTTAGCAGCCGGTAATTTGCTTTGGTTGCCGATGCCTGCTATAGCAGGCCGGCAATTTATTTGGCCTACTGTGGGTATAATTAGCTCGCCTTTTGGCCCTAGGGATGGGGGATGGCATTATGGTTTAGATATTGCGGCAGCATTGGGGGATGATATTGTGGCTGCCAAAGCCGGCCAAGTTATTTTGGCCGGCTGGAAATCTGATGCCTATGGTTATACGGTGATGATAGATCATGGTAATAATCAGCATAGTCTTTATGCGCATTGTTCCGGGCTTTGGGTAACAGCCGGGCAAAAGGTGGAGCAAGGTGATATTATTGCCGCCATTGGCAGTACCGGCAACAGTACCGGCCCCCATATCCATTTTGAGATTAGGGAAAACGGAATATGCAAAGACCCATTAAATTATTTATAAAAAAATATTTTAACAAAGAGGCTGTCGCATTAAAAGTTTTACTCAATTTTTTACAAAAAATTGCGGGGTTTGGGGCAGAGCCCCAAGGTCTTAAAAAGGTTTTAAGCCAATACCAAAACGAAGCAAGCAAATCAAAATCCCAACAAAAAAGCTGGCAGGAAGCAAAATTGGCTTAAAACCGGCGCCTTTTGGCAAAGCCAAAACAGCCATCAAAATCAAGCAATAAACCAACAACAGTTATTTGCAATAAAAGAGGCTGTCGCAAAAAACTTGCGGCAGCCTCTTTTTATCAAATATCTATTCTTGCAAATATTTACTCTACAACAACTTGCCAGGCGCTACCATATAAGGTGTTGATATCATCTAAAGCAATATAGCTGCTGCCATCGATATTAATAATCGGTTGGCTTAATACTAAAGCTTCGGCATCATCCATAACCGCATTGGCATTATTGGTGGCTAAGGTATAAGTGGCGCTGCCTTCTTTGCTAAGCTCGATACCGCGAGTAGCAGCATCCCAGCTTACGGTGTAACCATTGGCTTCCATTACTTGGCGTAAAGGCATTAACCATACACCATCTTGCTCGATAGGCTCGGCACCTTCAAAGCTCAAAACTTGATTTAAATCTACACCTTCGGTAGCAATGCTAAAGATAGGTGCTGCTTCAACATCGTCGATTAGCATCGGGGTGGATAATAATACAACTTGGTCGGCATGGGCTTGGGCAGGTAGCGAAAGAGTCATCATTTGATAATAAGCTAAAAGCTTCATCGATTCATTAATATCAGTGATGGCTAAATCATTGCCGTCTTGATCCTTAATCATAGTATCTTCGCTGATGCTTAAAAGCAGGTCGCGGTCGGTATTTAGGGTAATGCTACCATCTTCGTTTTCGATAATCTCGTTTACGGTTACATAATTAGGTGCGCCCATATCGGCCGGGATATCTACCAAAATAACTTCGGCATTGCTTTGGGCGGGAATGCTGCGAGTCATGGCTTGGGAGGTATAGGCATAAATGGTGGCATCGGCTTTTAGGCTATCAATATCAAGTACTGCGCCATTGGCTGCATTTAAAATCATGGTGCCGGGGCCAATATTTAAGATGATTTCCTGATAGGGGTCTTGGTCATTGCTGTTTTTGATATGCACGGCGGTAATTTCGCCATCTTCGCTAATATCGAGGATGCTACCATAAACCATAATTGTGTCGGCAACTACCATTGGAGCATCTAAAACAGGGGTATCCAGGCTGATATTAGGGTCGGTGCCGGTATCAGCGGCCAAGGCTATGGCCGGGCAAGCGATGATAGTGCAGGCTAAAGCCAAACTACCGATAGATTTTTTGAGGGAAATTGTGATGTTTTTCATTGTGTTGTTCTCCTTTTTATTAAGCACGAGCCCATAATCCGAACCCATTTTTATCCCAGTTTGCCGGCTTCATACGGCACTACCAGCCCTTGGAATAGCCCCACTATGCCTGCGTGCTGTTAGCACCGTATCAAGCTCGGCAAACTGGGGTAAAAATCG
>CAYJPF010000103.1:0-9436 GCA_964372025.1 uncultured Peptococcaceae bacterium
CAAAAGATTAAGACCTTTGCTTTTTGAAAAAAGCAAAAGCAAAAACTTTTGGAAATTTTTGGCTTTCTAGGTTTAGCCTCTATTTAATTATGATTGCTTTATATCAATACCGTTATTAACTGTTTTTGGCAACAGCATCTTTTATCCCTGCCATAGTAAAGGCCGGAATAAGAGTTAAACCCTCTGCAGCCAAAATTTCAGTGGCATTATCATTACGCTGAATAACACATAATACCGTATCAACCTTAGCACCCAACTCGCGTAAAGCAGCCACACTTTTAATAATCTGACCACCGGTAGTAACCACATCCTCAATTACACAAACCCTTTTGCCTATAACATCGCTGCCTTCAGCAAATTTGCAGGTTCCATAAGCCTTTGCCTCCTTGCGCACAAAAGCCGCCGGCTTGCCACTTAAAAAGGATAAAGCCGTAACCACCGGTATGCCACCCATCTCTAAACCGGCCAATACCTCAGCATCTGCCGGGATTAAATCTACCATTTGCTTAGCAATCTCCTGCAATAACTCCGGCTTGCCTTCAAATAAATATTTGTCGAAATACTCATTAGAAGTTTGACCGCTTCTTAATAAAAATTCGCCGGTAATATGCGCAGTTTGATAAATTTGGCATGCAATCTGATCTTTAGTCATAAAAATCTCCTCCGCTATAAATTATTATATTATGATATGATTATCATACCATATCACAATAATTTAGTCGATACCTAAAGCGCAAATTTTAAAAAAAAATGACCAAATTGCTTAATTGCTGTCAACAATAGTTTGGATAATGAATTTAATAGCGCTGTTTTGCCTAATTAGCTTAATTTTTTGCAGGCTTAATGATGCTAAAATACCTAAATCAATTCTTCCATCCGATTAAGCATCTTCTCGAAAATTGCCATCGCATTAGCTATCGGCTGCGGACTGCTCATATCAATACCCGCCCCTTTTAAAAGATCAATCGGATCAGCCGAAGAACCACTACTTAAAAAGTTTAGATAACGGCTTTGATTTTGTGCTGCTTTTATCGGGTCGATATCAGTTAAACCCATGCTTAAGGCTAGCGCAGCACAAAAACCGGTAGCATATTTATATACATAAAAAGCCCGGTAAAAATGCGGTATCCGCATCCATTCATAAGCAATTTGTTGATCAACTGCTACCGTATCACCAAAATAATTAAGGTTTAAATTATAATAAATATCATTCATCGCCTCGGCAGTTAAGGCCTGACCACTATCGGCCAGCTTATGAGCCTCTAATTCAAATTCGGCAAACATAGTCTGTCTAAATACCGTGCCTCTGAATTCTTCCAAAAAGTGGTTTAAAAGAGCAAAAATTTCCTCCTTGCTCTCGGCCTTGGCCAGCATATAATCCAAAAGTAGGTTTTCGTTAACGGTGCTGGCCACCTCGGCCACAAATATGCGATAATCCGCATAAATAAATGGCTGATTTTGCCAGGTATAATAAGAATGCATCGAATGGCCAATCTCATGCGCTAAGGTAAATAAACCATGAAAATTATTCTGATAATTCAATAGCATATAAGGCGGCGTGCCATATACCCCGCTCGAAAAAGCCCCCGAATCCTTACCCTTATTCTCAAAAACATCTACCCAACCACTATTTAAACCCTTGGCCAAAATAGTGCAATATTCATCGCCTAAAGGCTTAAAGGCCTCTAATACCAGTTGGCAGGCCTGCTCATAACTGTATTTTTGCTTATTATCGGTCAGCAAAGGCACATAAACATCATACATATGCAGCTGGTCTAATTTAAGCATCTTTTTGCGCAAATTTAAATAACGATAATATAAAGGCAAAAACTCATGCACCGTTTTAATTAAATTATGATAAACCGCAGGCGGCACATTATCGCTAAATAAAGAGGCCGCCAAAGAACTATCATAATTGCGGGCCTTAGCATAAAAATCATCCTTTTTAATCGAGGCCGAAAGCGTAGCCGCAATAGTATTGGAAAAACCGGCATAAGTGCTGTATAAGCCCTCAAAAGCACCTTTGCGCACCTGGCGATTATTGCTTTGCAAAAAGCTAATATAATTGCTATGCGATAAACTCTCTCTTTGGCCATCCTCGTTGATGATGGTAGGTAGCTGCATATCAACATCGGCCAGCATCGAATAAATATTATCAAAGGCCGAGGCCATTTCGGCAGTTTGAGCCAATAATTGCTCGCTCTCGGGGCTTAAAGTATGGGGACGATGACGTATTATATCATCAATGTATTTTTGATAAACCGCAATTTGGGGATTTTGCAAATAATCGGCAATCAAATTGCTATCCATAGCCAGTAGCTCCGGCTCAAAAAAAGCAAGCTTAGCCGATGCCGCTACCAACAAACCCTCGGCCCGATCACGCATAGCCTGATACGAAGTAACCCTATTATCCTGGCTTTTTTTTAAGGCCGCATAAAGATATATCTTATTTAAAATTTTGCCTAATTGATCCTGATAATTTAAAAAATCCAACATAATCTGTACGCCATCGCCTAAATGGCCGGGGAAGGAGGCTGCTTTATCCAGTAAAAGCTTGGCCTGCTCAAAATCGGCCTGCCAATCACTATCTGTGGCATATATAGCTTGTAACTGCCATTGATATTTGCTATCAATGCTCTGACGCTCGGCAATTTGCTTGCCACTTTGGTTTTCTGTCATGGTTGAACCCTCCTTTTTTATTTTGCTTTATCGGTTATGCTGATTGCTGATAGTTAGTTGCAAATAACCATCGATAGTTAGGATGAGGGCGAATTGATCGCCCTCAATGTTAGTTTAAATCCTTTTATGCTATCATACCCCAATTTGCTTTTGATAATACTCCATAATTTCCCTACGGCGCACAATGCCGATAAATACCCCCAAATCATCAATTACGGGGATAAAGTTTTCCAGCATGGCAACCTCGATAATATCGCTTAAGCGGGCATTTACCGCAACCGGCACATTATCGTAGCGGCGGGGAATTTCCGATACTTTGATTTTTTCGGTATCAGCCAATGATAAATTATATAGATCTTTAATATACCACAAAATATCACCGGTGGTAATTGCGCCAATATATTTGCCATCATTATCTAATACAGGCACCGAAGAATAACCATGGTACTGCATTTTTTCCATGGCTTGGCGCAGAGTAAAATTATCCACTAAATACAAGGTATCACTTTTGGGAGTCAGAAAAAAAGCTAACTGCATATAACACCTCCTAATTAATTTTATTCAGCTTTTTCCTGATTTAAGATATTTTCCTCAATATTTTTTACTTTGGCAAAAACTTCCTGAATATAAATATTTTGCGCCATAGCAGCGGCATCTTGCTCATTTTTTTGCTTAATTTCTTCCTGAACAGTAGCCCAGTCTACCTGGTCTAAAGGCAAAACACGGGTTTTGCCGTCATAGGTGGCATCCTGATTGGGCAATAAATCATCATCTTTAAGTAGGCTATCATCAAGCTCGAAATTGGCCAAATCATGATTAGCCAAAGCCTGCTCCTCGCCCACCAAGCCCTGCATAGCACTGCCGGCAAACATCGAGCTTAAACCCGGTAATTCCTGGTCAATCTCGGCCTTGGCCGTTTCGGCTAAGCCAATGGCCCGCAATAATTCTGCCTCGGCTGCGGTTTCGGCTTGCTTGCTGGGATTAAAGGCATTGCTGATTAAAGGCTCGCTACTTACTGCCGTTATGGGCTGCGGCTCAGCCGCAAAAACGGTGCTTTGCGCAGATAAATCGGCCGATAATTGGCCATCATCTAAGCCGGATAGCCCATCATTACTGCTGCTAGCTTCGCTTATCTCGGCTTTGCCTAAAATGGGATTATCATCATCTTGCTTGGTAGAAATTAGGGTAACATCGGCAAAACGCTCGCCCGCTTGCTCATCAGCAATTTTTTTTTCGGCGGCGCTACCATCAAATAAAGAGGCGGCAGATAGCGGCGGCGGCAAAGTGCCGGTAGCTTTAGCGGCACTTGTAGCTGCGTTGATTGGGCTTTCTGCGAGTGGCTCGGGCTCAACTATACTAGGCTCGATTATGGCAGGCTCGATTATATCGGGCAGCTCGGATGGCTTGGCTGCCGTTAAAAAATCAGCATCATTGATGAGATTGGCCTGCGGCTCGGGCTTAGGCTCGGCTTGTAGCTCGGGTTCGGCCTGCGGCTCGGGCTTAGGCTCGGCTTGCAATTCGGGTTCGGCCTGCAATTCGGGCTCGGTATCCGGAAGGGGGGCGAGCTGGCTATCTGCTGAATTTTGATTGCTATCAATAGTGGTAGCTGCTACTATTGCAGTATCTTCGGCGATGGGGGCAGGGCTTAAATCCGCGGAAGTTGGTTCTTCCTTTTCGATATTTAGGCTTTTTAAAGGCTGTTTTGCCACATCAAAAGACCAAAAATCGGTGTTGGCAGCCGCTTGATCAGCCTTTTTAGGAGCAGCCTCGTTTAAATTAGCGGCCAATACATTTTCTAAGGTATTGCCCATTTCCTCCTCGGGGGTAGACGCTTTTGGCTCGGCCATATTAGGATCGATTGCAATTTTTTCTTTAACAAATTCGGCAATATCGGCACGTTCTTTATCGGTAACAGCCTGATCATAAAGGGCAATTAGGCTGCTATCGCCACAGTTGTAGATAAAATCCTGCTCGGCTAAGCGTACCTTTTTAGAGCGAGAATCCATCCTAATATATAATATCAGCAAAGCACTAACAATAATTAAGCCAAAAACTAAAGCAATCCAAAAGTGTAACATATAATCTCCTTATCATTACAAAAATTACATACTTCTATCTAAATATAATTCTCTAAACAAAGGCTTTTCCCCTTGTTTTTAGTAAAATAAATTGTTTTTAGCAGGAATTTTAGGCCTAAAAAGCGAAGTTTACAAGGCAAATTGGTTAATAAAGTAGTGAATTGAGGATAAAAAATGTTAAAAAAAATTGCTTTATACGCCTTAATAATCGGGGGGGTATTGCTCTTTAGTGCCTGCAATGAGCCGGAACCCATACCGCCCACCCCGGATTTACCGCCGGTTGCCGAAGCGGAGGAAAGATTGCCCATCTTAGAGGAAACCGAGCTTACTGATGCCCAGGTTTATTATGCTACCGCCGATGGCCAGCATTTATTGCCCTTAAACATCAATATTAATGCCACCAAAGAAGTTGCTAGGCTGGCTATGGAAAAATTATTGGCCGGCCCCCCTAATTCCTTTGCGGCGGCTGTTTTGCCCAGCGATACCAAGTTAATCGATCTTTATAGCAGCAAAACCACGGTATATGTAGATTTAACGGCCGAAATTTTAACCATCGAAGCCGAAAAAGCCCAGCTAGCAGTGGATGCTATTGCTCATACCGTTTTGCCCTTGGCCGAGGGCTTTAATTTGCAAATTTTAGTAGAAGGCCAGGAAATAGCCAGCCTAAATGGGGTGGATATTAGCGAGCCTTTGCATTTGTCATATGTAAATTTAGATAGCCTTTCTCGTGCTTGGCGCGAAGCCAATAGCGAGCAGGCTCCCGGTGCGGTTTTAACCTATTATCTGCCCGATCCCTTTGCGATGTATCTTGTACCGCAAAGTAGGCTTTTTTATGCAACAATGATTAATACTGATGGCGAAGCTGATGCCGATGCTGATGGCGAAACTGATGCCGATGCCGAAACCGAAGTTGATGTCGATACCGATGCCACGGCCGAGGCAAGCGATCAGCAAGGCGCAGCAGCTGATTTAAGCGAGGACGGTCAAGCTGCAGCTAGCGCACCTGATCTTAATCAGCAATATGCGGTAGCTATTGTGGATGCCTTATTAAATGTAGATCCGCAAAGCGGCTTAAGCACGCCTTTTTGGCCGGGCACTACTTTAAATTCTTTAACCATTATTGATAATATTGCTCATGTGGATTTAGGCGGCGAAGTTTTGGGTTATAGTGGCGGCTCTACATTCGAAATTATGATGGTTGATAGCCTGGTTGCCAGCTTAACCCGCCTACCCGAAGTGCAGGCTGTGCAAATTTTGATTAATGGCCGTATTATCGAAAACCTACCCGAGGGGCTGGATATTAGCCGTCCGTTAACCGGCGGCCAATTATTAAACCTGGTAAAATAAATAATAAAGAGGCAAAAATGAAAGCAGTATTATTTGATTTAGATGGCACTTTAATTGATTCTTTGCCGATAATTATGCAAAGCGCGCGTTTAACCTTAGATGGGCTAAATGCAGGCCATATTAGTGATCAGCAAATTCGCGATTTAATCGGCGTGCCCTTGGTCGAAACCGGGGAAATTCTTTTAGGGGCTGGTAAAGGCCAACTTTATCGCGATTGTTATCAAGAGCATTTTTGGTCTTTAAATTTTAGCGATTGGCAGCCTTTTGCCGGCATTATTGCTATGCTTGATGCCTTAAAAGCCCAAAATACTAAGATGGCGGTTATTACCGCCAAGCGCCAGGCACCTGCCGAAAAAACCTTAGAGCAAGCAGGTTTAGCTGCTTATTTTGACTTGGTTTTAGGCGTGGAAAAATGCCCCAAGCCCAAGCCGGATCCGGCACCGGCCTTAATTGCCTTAGCCGAATTTAAGGTTGTGGCCGATCAAGCGGCCTTTGTGGGCGATAGTATTTTTGATATCGGTTGCGGTAAGGCGGCCGGCCTGTTTAGTGTTGGCGTAAGCTGGGGCGCTGCTAAACCATATGATTTGCAGCAAGCAGGCGCTGATATTATTGCCCGGGATACTGCTCACTTAAAAGATATTTTATTAGCAAAATAAATAAAATAAATTAATAGCGAGGTTTTATGCAAGTATTAATTCATCAGCATGGCGGCAGTGGTAATCATGGTTGCGAGGCCTTAATTCGCAGCACATATGCCCTGGTTAAGCAGGCTTTGCCCGATGCTCAAATTACTTTATATTCATACCGTTTAAGCGATGATCAAAAATATTTGGCCGATTTAAGCGATTTAAAAGTGACCGGGCTTATTTCTTTGCCCGGTCGTTTTTCTTATGCTAACTTTAGGTATCATGGCCGTAAAGCCCTAGGTTTAGCTGCATCTAAATTACCCATCGAGGGCGAGTTTGCGGCCTTGGTAAAACAAGCCGATTTAATTATTGCAATTGGCGGCGATAATTATTGCTATAATTTGGGCTATGGCTATTGGCCCATTGATCAATATATTAAAAGCACAGGTAAACCCTATATTCTGTGGGGGGCATCATTGGAGCCTGCCGATTTAGCCAAAGGTTTGGCTAATCATTTACGGCTTTTTGATTTAATTACCGTGCGCGAGAGTATTAGCTATCAGGCCATGCTTAAGCAGGGGATGAGCAATATTAGCCCGGTAGCAGATTCGGCTTTTTTGCTAAAACCCAGCCCCATTAGCTTGCCAGCCAATTTTAAGCCAAGCCAAGCTATAGGCCTTAATTTTAGCCCCCTAGTGATTAAAAGCGAACCTGCGCCCGGCCTTACTATGGCCAATTTTAAGCAATTGGCGCTTTATATTCTGGAAAATAGCGATTGTCAAGTGGCCTTAATACCCCATGTTGTGTGGCAAAATAATGATGACCGCTTAGTTTTGGCCGAATTGGCGGCCGCTTTACCTCAATATCGGGAGCGAATTTTTGTATTTGAGGATGCCTCGGCCGAGCAATTAAAGTTTATTATCGGCCAATTGCAGTTTTTTGTAGGCGCGCGCACCCATGCCACCATTGCCGCCTATTCCAGCGCCATCCCTACCTTAACCTTGGGTTATTCGGTTAAAGCTCGCGGCATAGCCAAGGATATTTTTGGCCAAGAGGCAGGCTATGTACTGCCGGTTCAGGATTTAAAAGAAGAGCAAAGCCTGCTTAATGCCTTTATGCCGCTTTGGCAAAAAAGGCAACAAATAGCCGACTTTTTAGAGCAAAAAATCCCTGAATATAGTAAGCAGGCCGAGCTTGCTATATCTGCCTTGTGGGAAGTTAGCCAAATTAAGCGCCCTAATGCTTATGCGGCTATGGCCCATGATATCCAGCAAGGCAGCAGCTCCGGGGGCATATTTGCGGCTTTGGCCTTAGCTATTATCGAGCAAGGCGGCTTGGTTTTGGGGGCGGCTTTTGATGATCAAATGCAATTAAGCTATCAAACGGCCGCAACTTTGGAGCAGTTGAGGCCTTTAATCGGCTCTAAATATTTACGTGCTAAAATGGGCGATTGCCTTAGCCAAATTGAGCAAGCTTTGGCGGCTAATCGTAAAGTTCTATTTTGTGGTACGCCTTGCCAGGCGGCAGTAGTGTCAAAAAAATTCGACAATTTAGAGCAACGTGCTAATTTAATTATTGCCCAAATTGTATGTCATGGTGCGCCGCCGCAAAAGGTTTTTGATTTATATAAAGCCGAATTGGAGGCTAAGGCTAATGCTAAATTAAGCGGCTTTAATTTTCGTGATAAGGTTAGCGGCTGGGAGAATTGTTCTTTAACGGCGCATTTTGATGATGGTCAAAAAATTAGCTTACTTAAGGGGCAGGATCCATATTTTAGGCTATATTTGGCTAATTTGATTTTGAGCGAGGATTGTTATACCTGCCGTTTTAAGCATAAAACGGCGGCCGATTTAAGTTTAGGCGATTTTTGGGGGATTAAAAATTATCTACCGGATTTAGATTATAGCAAAGGGGTTAGCTTGGTTTATAGCCATAGTTTGCAGGGGCAAGCTATGCTGGATGGCCTCAAGGATCAAATCGATTTGCAGGCGATTGGTGGTGGTGGTATTGAAAAATACAATCCATGTATTTACCGACCATCGCCGCGTCCTAAAAGCAGAGAGTTGGCGATGGCGGCTTTAGAAAGTGGCAGTTTTGAGCAAGTTTGCGCTGATTTTATCCCTAAGCCCACAGCCAAAGCCAAATTAAAGATGGTGGTAAAGAAAATTTTGGGGCGCGGATAAGTCGATAATTTTGATGAGCAAAGAACTTTGTAACATAGTAAACCCTAATATTTTCTAAAAATTTTTGCTTTTGCTTTTTTTAAAAAGCAAAGGTCTTAATCTTTTGAACTTGATCTTTTGAACTTGGTTTTTTTCTTTCAATTATGGAAAGGGTAATGTAGGTTAGATTGGATTATGTAGTGCCTGCCAAAACTGATAATCGAATTGATAAAATTGAAAGAAAGCTGCTATTTTTATTTGCGCAGCAAATAGAAATGAAGTGCTTTACGCTAATGCAACTATTAAGCAAATTTTATGCTTAAGCAAGCAATTTTTTATGTTTAGGAAAGCAAAAAAGAGGGGCTATCGCAAATTTTATTATTGTTTGCGATAGCTTTTTTGTTGTCTGTTGTTAGCTTTGGTTTTAGCTTGCTTACATTTATCGGCGGATAGTTTGGTTTGTTGTGATTTTTGGATTGTTTGGATTGTCTTTGTTGCTGTTGCTTTTTGTTAGCTGGATTATAGATTGCCTCAATTTATCGGC
>CAYJPF010000104.1:0-9414 GCA_964372025.1 uncultured Peptococcaceae bacterium
AAAACGTATGAATTCGCATCCCTGGTGGCTAGCGACGAGTTATGCGGCCTTAGCGGAGACGAGTCCACATTACAGGCGTGCCCCGCGCTTCGCAATTAGCGGTCGTTTTTGGTTACTTTTTGCGACCAAAAAGTAACAACCCCCTCTGCGACCAGAGGAAATAAACTAGCAAATGTAGGCGAGGGCAGAAAACCCTTTCAACTTACGAAATACAACCCAAACTAGCTATCCGCCGAAAAATATAAAAAACCCACAACCCAGCTAACAAAAACCACCAAAATCAAAAAGACACCCCAACAACCCACACAACACAACCCAGCTAACAAAAACCACCAAAATCAAAAAACAAATCCTCGGGCTGTTTCGGCTGCGCCGAAAGACGCATATCGCTATTTCGGCTGCGCCAAAAATCGCTGCTTTTAAGCCAATTTTACATTATCCTGCCTGCCCAATTAATACTGTTTATGCAAAAGCTCCTACCTATTTAAATTAGTCCCTGTTTATTTGGCTTAAAAGCATTAAAACCACTAAAACACTTTAAGACCTTGGGGGCTCTGCCCCCAATCCCCCCGCAATTTTTTGAAAAAAATTGACTAAAACTTTAAAAAGGGGCTGCTGTAAATGATAACACATTCACAACAGCCCCTTTTAATTTTTAACCCAAAATTAATTATACAGTCTCTTCAATAGTATCATCTGTATCATCATCGGTTACTTCTGCATCATCAGCTACTTCTGCATCATCCGCTGCATCAACAGCCATATCATCTTGCTCTGTACCATCTAATACTTCTTCCAAATCCTCTAAGGCATCCTCAAGCTCATCATCCATATCATCAAAATCAAAGCTGTTAAAATCAATGCCGGCTACCTGCAAAGAAGCCAATAATTGCGCCATCTCGGCACGAGTTGCCAAAGCAGTAGGCTTAAACTCGCCATCAGCCGATATCGACATGATACTACCGCTTAAGGCCTGCACCGCAGCTACCGCATAATCAGCAACTTGATCCATATCGCTAATCTCTATCGCAATCGGGGTGGGCAATACAATGCCGAAAATCTCGATATAACGCATTACCATTACTGCCATGTCTTGACGAGTAATATGACTATTAGGCGCAAACTCAGTTTCGGAAATACCATTGCTAATACCGGCTGCTGCTGCCCACTTAATATAATTGGTAGCATAACTTAAGTTAGCATCATCAATATCATCAAATAAATCGTTTTGATAATCCATAGTAATGGTAGATAAACGACCCAAGAAAGTTACAAATTGAGCACGGGTTAAAGGTTGATCCGGGCCATAATAAATAGCGCCGGTTTCTTCATCAGTATCAATACCTTGGGTTACGCCTAATGCATAAATAGCCTCGATATATTCTTTAGCCCAATGATCGCCCATAACATCAGCAAATGAGCCATCCTCTAAGGCATCTTCTAAATCATCAATAGCATCTTCTAATTCGTCTAGCTCTTCTTCTAAGGCATCATCAGCATCATCGACATCATCACCGGCAAGCTCTACATTTAATAGCTCGATGGTATCAATACCATCTACCCATAAATCATAATTAGGATCGGCTTCATCATTTTGCGGCACAATCAATTTAAGGGTTTCCATATCGGTAATAGCTAAAATGGTAGGCAAATCAGTGGCCGAAACATAACCATTATCAAAAAACTCAATGGCTTCATCATCAGAAGAAAATACAACAGAGGGGATTGCTTCGGTATCAATTTCATTAGCTTCAAATAAAGCAGCTACGTCGATACCGGCATATTCCTCGCTGCCGGTATTGCCCTCTTCATCTAAATAAGTGTATTCGGCAGGCTCTAGCAGCATTTCGGTTAATTCTTCGATAGTATATACAATTTCGGTACCATCGGTGGTGATAATAGTTAAATCAGCATCATCGGCTAAAGCTAAATTTGCAAAGCCAAATACCATTGCTAGGCTTAAGCCCAAAGTTAATAGTTTTTTCATTAATAAACTCCTTTAAATATATTATAATAGTATAGATAAATAGTATATTGCTTAGCAATCGCAGTCGCAATCACAATCACAATCGCAAAAATCAGCTTCATCATCAATATCTACGATTTGACGCCATACATCCAAGGCATCATAAACCTCGAAGGCCTCGATGCACTTTTTACCCTTCATGATAAAGTGGGTAGCACCCAAAACAATAACCGGCTTGCCGGTAGGAGCGCCAAATGTGCCCAAACCTTGATGGAAACCACGCAAATTCCAACGAACGGCAATATGCCAAGTACCATCATTTTGATCATTACAGGTAATGCGATCGATAGTATAACGAGCAGCCGGGAAAGAAGAAAGTAAAGCTAAAATATTAGCTTGGATTTCATCATGGCCAATTAATTTATCGCCACCCACTGTATGAACAGGCGCATTATCTGTATATAGTTCAGTAACACGATTAATTAATTTTCTGTTATAAATATCTTGTAACATTTCTTTAAAGAATTCACCATAACTGTCATCTAAAGCCGTATAATGCTTTGGCATAAATTGCCCCTCCATCGGTTCGGGTATACCCGCAATTTTGGTAGGTGCCATGGTTTTGGCCATTTTTTTAGCAACTTCAATCGGATCTAAACCCAATTGCTTAACAATAGCTAAATTATCGCGCATAAGCCATTCTTCATAAATACGATTCTCGCTAACGGCGCAATCGGCAATGGTGCGGAACATGGCCTTTTTATTGGTGGCCGGGCCAAAATTGCTGGGGTTTAGGTTGGTAGCTGTAGATAAAATACGATGCGAAGAGAAAAAATGATTTTCGTCATCTTGCGACCAAACTACATCCTCACCGATTAAACGACGATCGGGGAAGCTATATAAAGTAGCCATAGTGCCGGATAAGGTAGCAGGTAAGCCGCAGCCGGTACCGGCCGAAGTATGTACCCGTACATCATTATGGTAGGTATCAAAAAGGGTACCGATGGCTTTCTCCTCCCAAATACGATGGGTGATTTTTAGAATATAATCTACTATATCCAAATATTCGGGATCAAAACCGGGTAATTCTTGCTTTTTTTCGGTATTTTTTAGATAATCATTATAATCTTTGTTACCGATTGGATTAACATCTTTGTTGTCGCCATAAAAAACTGCAATATTTTCCATAATTAACGCCCTTTCTAATTTTAAGTGTGTACGCTAAAGTATTATATCACTTTTTAATGGCTAATTGCAATAGTTATTTTTAGTTGTTTATTGATATTTTAGATTGATAATATGTTCGCTCTATTTTAATATGGATATTAGGTTACATGTTACAAATTATTAGTTTAGTAATAATTTGTGGTTTAATAGCAGGTATAGGCGAGTAGGGTGATTGTAGTTTTGGCAAAAAATATATACTTTATCTTTCAAAATGGTAATAAATTGATTTGACAAGCTTGTAAAAATGTAGTAAAATATAGCAAGTTAGGTTCTAATTAAATTACAATATCCTCGCAAAATTTAGCCAACTATTGTTTAGTGGCTAGTTAAAAACGATATACAATAATTTGCATAAGCTTGCATTATATATATTCTAAGAGAGGTGAGTTGATGTCCACTGTTCAATGTAAAAATGTTAAAAAGGTTTACGACAATGGTTTTGTGGCGGTAAAGGATTTAAACTTAGACATTGCCGACGGAGAATTTATTGTTTTGTTAGGCCCATCGGGTTGTGGTAAATCCACTACGCTGATGATGTTTGCCGGCCTGGAAACCATTAGCGATGGCGATTTATTAATGAATGGCCTAAAAGTTAACGAAGTTTCGCCCCGCGATCGGGATATTGGCATGGTGTTTCAAAACTATGCTTTATTCCCTAACTTAAGTGTTTATGATAATATTGCCTACGGCTTAACCGTGCGCAAGGTAGACCCCAAAATTAAACATGAAAAAGTTATGGAAGCCGCTAAGGTTTTAGGTTTGGAAGAATATTTAGATCGTAAACCCAGAAGCTTATCGGGTGGTCAGCGGCAAAGGGTGGCTATTGGCCGCTGTATTGTTCGTACCCCTTCTATCTTCCTTTTTGATGAACCTTTATCCAACTTAGATGCCAAATTACGCCTGGAAATGCGTAATGAAATTATTCGTCTTCATCATCGGCTTAAAACTACCATTATTTATGTTACTCATGACCAGGTAGAGGCCACAACCATGGCCGATAGAATTGTTGTGATGAAAGATGGCGATGTTTTACAAGTAGATACCCCCGAAAATATCTTTAATGCCCCGGCTAATTTATTTGTAGCCACCTTTGTAGGCAGTCCCAAAATGAATATCTTTGATGCGCATTTAAAGGGTTCTGTTGGCAATTATTCTTTGCAATTAGATGATGGCCCCACCTTTAGTTTAGGCGAGCGCTATCAAAATGCTTTGCGGGAAGTGGGCTATAATCAAGCCGAGATTTGCGTGGGTATTAGGCCGCAATTTGTTACCCCGGCCGCCGAAGGTACCGAAGGAGCTGTGCATGGCAAGCTGCATTTGGTAGAAATGACCGGCGCCGAAAAGAATATTTACTTCTACTTCCAAGGCTTAGAATTTATTAGCCGCGATGTAAGTAAGCGTCAGTTTAGGCATGGGCAGGAAACTACCTTCGACCTTAACCTGGACAAATTGCTATTATTTGATAAAACAACTCATAATTTGATTTGCTATTAATAACCGCCTATTTACCGGGTTATAGTAGCGGCAAACTAAGAAGGAGGATGATTGCACAGTGAAAATGACAAAAAAGGAATTCCTCCAATTTTCGTCGCCCAGCCTAATTGTAATGGTAGTTTTAATGATTGTGCCCCTTATTTATTCTTTGGTGCTTAGTCTTTGTACCTATACATACGGCCAACCGATGAAATTTGTAGGTTTTAATAATTATATCAATGTTTTAACCAATGAGCGAATTTGGGATAGTATGGGCTTTACCTTTATCTTAACCCTAATTACCGTACCCCTAACCATGGTAATTGGTTTAGCAATTGCAATTATGCTTACCAGAATTGGTAGTAAGTTTTTTAGAACAGTTTTAATCTCCGGCGTTTTAGTACCTTTTGCTATTGCTCCGGTTGTAAGTACCTTGCTTTTCTCTTGGTTGTTTAAGGATAACTGGGGTGTAGTTAGCGATTTGTTAACCCGAGTTGGTATCGAAATTAGCTGGTTTTCGGATGTATTACCTGCCCAAACCTTGGTGATGATGCATACCATTTGGGCCGGGGTGGCCTTTGTGGCCTTAGTGCTATATGCAGGCCTTTTGGCTATGCCGCAAGAACCGATTAAAGCCGCCGAAGTAGAAGGATCTTCTTTCCTTCAAAAGCTGCGTTATGTAATTTTGCCATACCTTTCTCCTTTAATGCTTTACTGTACTACAATTAATATCATGGATAGATTCCGTACCTACGACTCGGTAGCGGTTATGACCAAAGGTGGCCCCGGCCTATCTACCGAAACAGTTTCGCTTTACAGTTATCGTGTGGCTTTTTCGCAATTAAACTTAGGCCAATCGGCAACAATTAGTATTTTGATGATTATCGCAATTTTTATTTTAATTGGCCCTTGCTTATACTTGATGCGTAAGGAAACTGTTACCACCGAGAAAAAGGTAAAGAAAACCAAAAAAGCAGACTTGGAGGTACAAAATGGCTAGAGTATCTTTAATGGAAATGTCCAATATGAATTTATCCCAGGAGCAAATGCAGGCTGAATTCGAAAAAAACCATCGTGCCGATAAACGCAAAACTTTAATCTTTAAAATTATTATTGTAGTTAGTCTACTAGCTTGGTTTATGATTAGCGTTTTCCCTTTATTCTGGGCTTTTCTTACTTCGGTTAAACCTACCATCGATGCTTTTACCGCACCGCCGGTATGGGTATTTGAGCCCACTTTTGAATTTTACCGCGAATTAATAGTAGAAGAAGAATTTTTCTTCTATATGCGCAACTCTTTAATCGTGGCTGTTAGCTCGGTTGCTTTAGCGCTTTTGGTAGGCTTGCCTTGCGGATATGCTTTATCCCGTTATGGCGGTTCTTCCAGCTTTAACCTTTTGGCTTTGGCCTTGGTTTTCCGTTCTTTACCGGGCATGGTTTTTGTTATTCCCTACTATTATATAGCCCAGCAATTGGGTATCCACGATACTCAAATTCTGTTAACAATGGTTGTTGTGGCCATGAATCAGCCCTTTACGGTATGGACTTTGCGCAGCTTCTTCCTTACCATTCCTCAATCCCTAGACGAGGCTGCCATGGTTGATGGCCGTACCCGTTTTAGAGCTTTTATCGAGGTTGTTGTGCCGATTATTGGCCCCGGTGTGGCTACATCTTCAATCTTTACCTTACTTACAGCATATAATGAATATCTGATTTCTTCTGCATTAACATCTACCAAGGCAGTTACCTTGCCGGTACTTATCGCCACCTATGGCGCAGACGATTTAAGATATTGGTCGATTTCAGCAGCCGGTAGTATTATGATGGCAGTGCCTTTTATCTTGCTGGTTATTCTTTTCCAAAAGCAGCTGGTACAGGGCATGGGCAATGGCGCAGTGAAGGAGTAAAATATGGCAAATATTACACTAAAACAATTATGCAAACGCTATACTAAACGTGGCAAATTGGTAGTTGACCATGTTGATCTGGATATTAAAGATAATGAATTTTTGGTTTTGGTAGGCCCATCCGGTTGTGGTAAATCCACAACTTTGCGGATGATAGCAGGCCTGGAGGAAATTACCTCCGGCGAAATGTATATTGGCGATACCTTAGTTAATAAATTAGCTCCTAAGGATCGTAATATTTCGATGGTATTCCAAAACTATGCTCTTTATCCACATTTATCGGTAGAACAAAATTTGGGTTTTGGTCTTAAAATCCAGGTTAAGGATAAAGCTGAAGTTACAAGGCAAGTGGCCGAAATGGCCGAAATTTTGGAGCTTACCCCCTTGCTCGATCGCAAGCCGGCTATGTTATCCGGTGGTCAGCGTCAAAGGGTGGCCATGGGTCGTGCCATGATTAGGGACACTGATGTGCTTTTAATGGATGAGCCTTTATCCAATTTGGATGCTAAATTAAGGGTGCAAATGCGTTCCGAAATTTTGGATTTGCATGAAAAAATCCCGCGTACTATTGTATATGTTACCCATGACCAGGTAGAAGCCATGACCATGGGCGATAGAATTGCTGTATTTTATGATGGGGTTATTCAGCAAATTGATGCACCGGATATTATCTTTGAAAAACCCGCTAATTTATTTGTGGCCGGCTTTATCGGCTCGCCGCCGATGAATTTCTTCGATTGCGATATTATCGAAGAAGGTGGGCAATTATATGCTCAAAACGACTTGTTTAAGATTATCATGCCCGAGCGTTTACAAAATGCTACCATTAAAGGTCAAATTGACCGCAAAACGGTATTAGGCATTCGCCCCGAGCATATAGTTATTCAAGATGAGCCGGGCGATTTCCCGGCCGATATAGAAGTTATGCAGTTTTTAGGCACCGAGGAATTGGCCGCCATTAAAGCCGGCGAAAAAGAATTTATTGCTAAGCCTTCGGTTTTAACCCATAAAAAGATGGGTGATAAGGTTAATATTCGTTTTAAAGATCGCGGCTTGCATTTATTTGATAAAGAAAGCGAATTATGTATTAGCAATTAACTATTTTTGTTTTTAAAATTCAAGGTATAGCCTTGAATGAAATATAAAATGTATGGAGGATGATGTATGAAAAAGTTTTTACTGTTGGGGATGTCGTTAGTAATGGCCTTTAGCCTACTTACCGCTTGCGGTGGTGGCGAAGAAGCAGCACCTGAAGCCGAAGCTCCGGCTGCTGAAGATGCAGCAGGTGAAGAAGCTCCGGCCGAAGAAGCCGGTACTGTTGTAATGCCTGTATCCGGTGTTGAAATCGACAAAGCTGTATTACCTACCGAAGAATTTGAAATCAACTTTATCTCCCCCCGTATGGGCGTAATCGAAGCTTATGCTGAAGCCTGGGAGCAACTTGATGGCTTTGAAAACTACAGCTTTAATGCTGTTTTCGATCAAAACTATCTACAAACTCAAAGCTTAGCTATGAGCGCCGGTGGCGACAATTCTTATCAAATCATGGGTATGTCTGCTTCTAACTTTGGTGTATTCAGCCAAAACGATTGGTTATATGATTTATCGCCTTTTATCGAAAAGTATAGCGATATCTATAACTTAGCTGATATCCCTGAATCTATGTGGGAAGATTGCACCGTTGATGGTAAGGTATTAGGCGTTCCTACCACCACCAATATGCTTTTAACTTTCTACCGCGAAGATATCTTTGCTGAAGAAGGTTTAACTGTTCCTACCACTTATGATGAATTAATTGCTCTTTTGGACACCTTAGTTGGTTTAGGTTATGAATATCCTTATGTAACCGCTTTAGGTTTCCCCAATGCTTTAGAAATTGAGTTCATGAATATGATGCATGCTGTAGGTGGCGATTTCTTCGATGCCGAAACCAATGCACCTTTATTCAATAGCGAAAAGGGTCTTGAGTCTTTAGAGCGTATTTACACTCTTTACACTTACATGAATCCTGATGCCTTAAACTGGAACAGCGATGATTTAACCATCGATTTCCAAACCGGTCAATCGGTAATTGCCCAAACTTGGGGCACTCGTTCTGCTAATATGGAAGATCCTTCCATTTCGCAAGTTGTTGGTTTAGTAGGTTATGCTCCTTCGATGAGCGTATATGATGGCAATCCTTTAAATTCTTATATTGCCAACGACTACTTCATTATTCCTTACAATATCGGTAGTGAAGAAAAGGCCGAAGCTGCTTTCGTATTCATGATGGAAGCTTTAAGCGAGCCTTCTCAGCAGGTAGCCGGTGCTGTATCGATGACCAGCCGTTCTTCTGCTTTATCTGATGAAAACGTATCTAATTCGCCTCAATATCCTGCTATGTTGGAGAGTATCGAGTTAGGCCTAAAGCCTTTCGTGTCGGTAGAATTCCCCTTCTATGGTCAAATCAACTCCTTACTTGGCCCATACCTCAGCGAAGCTTTAGCTAACAACGAAGGTTTAAGCGCTGAAGAAAGAACCGCCAAATTCCAAGAAGCTTTAGATAAAGCCGAAGCCGACAGCATTGTATTATTACAAGACTTAGGTTACATGGAGTAAATTTAAACTTACAAAGAGGAGCTATCGCATGCGATAGCTCCTCTTTTTTGTATGGGCAGGGTAGGGGGCAAGATGCGGTTGAGTACCCTAAAAGGGTAGTAATCGAAGGTAAGACAAGATATCAAAAGCAAGTAGCGAACGAAGATAAGACAAGATATCAAAAGAAACTAGCGAGTAGAATAACTTAGTAGACTAGCAAATGTAGTTGGAGCGGTATTTTGTATTTTCCAGGTGGGCGGTTTT
>CAYJPF010000105.1:0-9280 GCA_964372025.1 uncultured Peptococcaceae bacterium
GGCTTGGCAAATACCATTCTGCCTGCTGCTGTTTGCAAAATGCTGGTTACCACTACCTGGATATGCTGGCCGGTATAGCGCTTGCCGTTTTCGATAACTATCATTGTGCCGTCATCCAAATAAGCCACGCCTTGGCCATGCTCTTTGCCCTCTTTAATTACCAAAACAGGCATCTCTTCGCCCGGCAACACTACCGGCTTTACTGCATTGGATAATTCATTGATGTTCAATACCTTTACATCTTGCAATTGAGCAACCTTGTTAAGGTTAAAATCATTGGTTAGCACCATGCCGCCCATGTCTTGGGCTAGCTTAAGTAATTTAGAATCTACCTCGGCTATCTGCGGATAATCTTTTTCGGAAATAATAATATTATCGGCATACTCCTGGCGCATCGCATTTAATACGTCTAAACCGCCTCGGCCACGATTTCTTTTTAAAGAATCGCTGCTATCGGCAATATGCCTTAATTCCTCCAGCACAAAATTAGCCACGATTAAATCGCCCTCGATAAAGCCGGTACGATAAATATCATAAATACGACCATCGATAATAACACTGGTATCCAATACCTTAGGTGGAATAGTTGCCTTGTTCTTATCCTTGGCCTTATCCTTTTTATCAGGCTTATCGCCCTTATCCTTGCCCACAATTTGAATTACTTCCCAACTTTTACGATAGCCAACCAATAAGCCGATATAGCCGAATAAAATAATAAGAATAATTGCAATATAAGGGCCAATAACAGCAATACGTGCCAATGCTACCCCGATTAAACTGGCGATTACCAAACCGGCAATAAGACCTATCACACAGCCGATAATATCACCGGCCGACATCGAGGAAAGTCGGGCGACCATTTTTTCGGTGTTCTTTTCGGTTAAACGCACCAAAATCGGAGCCAAAAGTAAGCCGATAATTGCCAACACCAAGGCGCTAACTATAATAACCGGCAGATAATATTGCTCGGTAAAACGCTGAATAAGCCAAGGGCGCAGTAATGTCATCGCCAATACCGTACCGATAATAGCAAAAAGCACACCAATACTACCGTAAACAATCTTTTTAAGCATAATTCACCTCCTTTATAATTAATAAAAAAATAGCACCAAAGCATAGAATTAAAATCAGAGCCGTGGTGAGGGCGCAACTAAAATATGGCCTATGTTTATACTTGCCATATTTTGTTTGCATTAAAGCTACATTATGATTATACTTGATATATGTATAAAATACAATATAAAAAACAAATATTTTCAAAAAATTAAGTATTTTGTCACATTATTTTCAGATAGAACAAAAACATAAAAAATTTTATTCATTGGGGTTTATTTCGAGTATTTTTTCGGTAATAGTAACTTGGTCACCTTCGGCCAGAGCAATTTCGCTCATTAAAATTTTACGGGCATTATCGAGCATCTTTTTTTCGCCGGTGGATAGCCCTTTAGCATAATCACGGGTTAATAGGCTGCGCACAACCTCGGCTAATAGGCAAATATCACCACTTTTAATTTTTTCCATATTAAGGCGATAGCGCTTATTCCAATTATCTTCCCAGGGGCAGGGGCTGGCGGCTAAAATGCCTTGTACTCTGCTAATTGTCTGGGCTGTGCAAACCGGGCGCACACCAATTTTTTCCACGCCATCTATCGGTACCATTACCAACATATCGCCCACGTATAAACGCAATAAATAATAGCTGCGGAATTCGCCTAAAATTTCTTTTTGTTCGATGCCTTCGATAATACCGGCACCATGTACCGGATATACAACCTTTTCGCCTATTTCGAACATAATATACCGCCCTTATAATTTGCTTATGATACTATCATAGCAAATCACAGAGGTATTTGTCAATAAATTTTTTATTTTAACATATCTAAACAAGCTTGTCAATATAAATTTTTGACCATTTAATTGGTATTTTTTTGATAAAATAGCAAATGTATATAAAATTTATAATTTACTAATATTACGAGGATGTGATTGGCGATAAATTAAAAAGAGTTCGCCACCGATAGCCCCACCTAGAATACAAACGATGCCTAGCCATTGAATGGGCATCATCCGTTCGCCAAGGATGGTGGCTGCAAAGAAGAGGGCAAAAACGGGGTCGAGATAGCTACATAAAGCCAGCGATTGAGCAGGCAGGGTATGCATGGCAGAATAATAA
This sequence comes from uncultured Peptococcaceae bacterium, assembly GCA_964372025.1. Lineage (GTDB taxonomy): Bacteria > Bacillota > Dehalobacteriia > UBA4068 > UBA4068 > CAYJBP01. The sequence goes on from CAYJPF010000105.1 coordinate 2,174, forward strand.
AGATAGCAGGCAAGCCCGGCATGAACAATGCCGATGATAAGAACAAAGAGCAGGCCATTGGAGAAATTAGGATTAACCCAATTGGTTTCGGAAGTGAGGAGTATGTAGGGGAGGAGGACGAGAAAGCTAATGATATTAAGGATAAGGGTATGATAGATACCGGGGATATCGTTAACAAATTTATTGGAGATGATGATACCGCAGTAGCTGAAGGCGGAAAAAATGGCAAACATGATACCACGGGAGGGATTGATGCCAAGATTATCGGAGCCGGTAAGATTGATTAGGGTAAGGCCAAGCATGGCAAAGAAAACAGCGATAATGCGATTGAGGGTTAATTTTTCTTTAAAGAAGAAAGGGGAGAGTAACATGGCAAAAAGCGGGCCACAGTAGGAAATAAGGGTGGTATTGCTAACGGTGGTATTGCGGAAGGCTTCGTAGACAAAAACACTATTATAGCCGGATAGCAGGCCACCGATTAGCAGAAAAGGGGCATATTTAAGCAAGGTTTTAGGATTGCATTTGATTTTGCGGAGGATAACAATGGCAAGCAAGGTAAGCGCACCAAAGAACCAGCGCAGCAAGCCGATTTCGGCACTGGGCAAGGAAATTTGCAAAACGCAAACGCCCATAGTAGCCAAAATAACGGAAGCGGCAAAAAGCTTTATATAAGCAATTTTAAGATTATTATCCATAAAAAAAACCTCATAAAAAGTTTTACTCGATTTTTTACAAAAAATCGTGGGGTGTGGGGCAAAGCCCCATGGTTTTAGCAAGCAAACTAAAATCCCAACAAAAAAGCTGTCAGGAAGTAAAATAGGCTTAAAACCGGCGCCTTTTGGCGAAGCCAAAATAGCCCGAAATATCAAGTAAGAAACTGATAGATATAATTAGAGGGGCTGTCGCATTGCGACAGCCCCGTCCTCTTTGTTTAGGCCTTTTCGTTTTGACGCGCTGCTTCTGCGCAACGCTTGCGGCATACTTTAATTTCCGCACCATATTTGTTTTCCGGATTGGATTGGAAATTTAACATCGGTATAGCATAGTGAATCATTGCTTTTTGCCAATCTACGGCCATATCTTCATCTATATCATGAAAAGCAATACTAAAATTATCAAAGATCCAAGCACTTAACTTTTCTTCACCTTCGTCATCTAATTTAAAATTGTCATAACGATCATTATCCTCAACATCATTGGAACGCGGTATCGGAGTTAAGCCCATCTTGCTTTCCAATAAAGCAGCTATCGACCTGCGTATTGTTGAATAACCGGTATTGCCGGTGATAAAATGACGATCACTGTCTACTTTGCATTTGCTTACATATACAATTTTAGGCGCCCCTGCACCCCATAGGCTTCCGCCCAGCTCGGTGCCGGAATAAGTAAGGATATATATACCTTTAGCCTCGGTTAGCCTCTTTACAGCCTCTTCATCAATTTTTTGAAGCGTTTTTAACATATCGTCGGTTAGCTCCCGACACTGCTCCCAGGTAATCTTATCTGCACTGCTCATAATAACCATCTCCTTTATTTTTATTATGAATTATTATTTATAAACTTCTTCTTTTAAAACGCCAATATAGGGCAAATGACGATAATGACCCGCATAATCCAAGCCATATCCTACCACAAATTCATCAGCGATATCAAAACCTACAAAATCAGCTTCAATCTCTACCTTGCGCCGCGAGGGCTTGTTTAATAAGGTGCATATTTTTAAGCTGGCCGGCTTACGGGCTAATAGCATTTCCTTTAAATTGGCTAAAGTTAGGCCGGTATCCACAATATCCTCCACCACCAATACATGGCGGTTTTCGATTGCTTCGGATACATCTTTTAAAATCCGCACCGTGCCCGATGAGGATGTGGAATTACCATAACTGCTAATTGCCATAAAATCGATAGTAACAGGTAACGGAATTAAGCGAATTAAATCACTCATCATGATTACCGCACCCCGCAATATGCCGATTACCACAATTTCTTGGGCATTGTTTTGCCGATAATAATCTGTAATTTCGGTAGCCATTTTGGCCAAACGCTCTTGAATTTGTTGATCGGTAAAAACAATTTTTTGCAATTTTTTATCCATTTGGGCTTGCCATAATTCCATACTGCCATACCTCCTTGTTTCAATATTCTTGATTATTAAGTAAAACCCTTTTCCATTTTGACATAATCGAGTTATTTTATCATAGTTATTAATATAATACAAGATTATTTAGGGGGAAATTTTATGTTTGTAAAAAAAAATCGCCAATCAAGCTCTAAATCACCTTTGCCGCAATTAACCAAAAAGCAGCTGGGGGGATTATTTGTTTCCCTGCTTGTACTGATAATTATAGCTATTATTAGTATATATTTAATGACAAATAAATTTGCATTAAAAGAAGATACCGTGCAAAATGCCATAAATAATACTTTTAATGCGCCATCTTATAGCTTTACCACTCAATCAGCTATATATTTAGATGGGGCAAGCCGCCTTTTTTGTGATTTGCAAGGTAAGGTAAGCGGCACAAACCACCATATTAATGGCGAGGTTTTAGGTAGCGCCGTTAATATTTATTATGTAGATAATAGCATATACCAGCAAAGTTCCTTAAATTTAAGCTGGCGCAAAATTGATAATGCCGATTTTGCCGATGCCATTGCCCTATTAAACGAAATTAGCCCCCAAATAAATTTTGATTTTAGGCAAATTGGCGCCGCCAACTATTTAGGCAGCGAAGAAATTGATGGCCAAATTAGGCAAATTATTGCCTTTGAGCCAATTATGGCCAATACCTGGATTGAGCAATATTTTAGAGATATTAAGATAACTTTATGGTTGGATCAAAAAGGTGAATTTATTAAGCAAGCCGAAATAGCCGCTACCGCCAATGAAAACCCCTCGGTTAGCCTGCTGATTAAGAATAGCTTTGATGATTTTGGCCGGGAAATAATTATTGATGCGCCACTATAAAATGGCCGATATTGATGCGCCGATGATGATTGTGGCTGACAAAAAATCCGGTTTTTTTGACGGCCTGGATTATTATACTGCTATTTAGCTATATTATCAAATATTTGCGAAACACTTGATTTGCCTTGAATTCGGTGTATAATTAAATTAAGGCATACGGGCAATAGTAAATAATATCTAATAAAAAAGTAGGCCTTGTGATGACTGTTAAATCAAGTAAGCCGGGTTTGGGAGGCTGCTTTAAATATAAAACTAAACATAAAATTAATTCCCCTTTAAACTAAATCATCAGGAGGTTTGATATGCCACAAGAAAGAAAAAACAAAATTAGTTGTTCCGAATTTAATTATGAAATGGAAGTAGCCCTAGAGGTTATTGGTGGTAAATGGAAGGCTGCTATATTGTGGAATTTATATCAATTAAAGGTAATTCAATTTAATCAGTTCTTTAAGGTATTGCAGGGGATTACCCAAAAAATGCTTACGCAACAGCTTAAAGCTTTAGAAAAAGATCAACTTATTAATCGCAAGGTTATCCCCTCGGTGCCGCCGGTGGTGGAATATTCGCTCACTCCACTGGCTAGTGAGGTGATACCAATCCTTGATGAGCTTAATAGATTTGGCAAAAAAGTACTTCAAAATCATCATAACGAAAACTAATTGCACCTTTTGGTAACTACCATACCAAAAAGTGCGTTCTTGTTAATTATTTTATTTTATCCTATACTTACTTTAGTGAAATTAAAAACACAAGAGAAAGAGGAGAAGAATAAAATGACTAGATTTACAATGCCAAGAGATGTTTATTTTGGGGAAAATGCAATTGAGCAATTAAAAAATATTAAAGGCACTAAGGCTGTTATCGTAATCGGTTCGGAGCGTATGATTAAAGATGGTACTATAGGTAAAATTCAAGATTATCTAAAGGAAGCCAGTATCGAAAGTAGCGTTTTTAGTGGCGTAGAAGCCGACCCCTCGGTGGCAACTGTTATGCGTGGTGTTGCGTTTATGCAAAACTATCAACCGGATTGGATTATTGGCGTGGGCGGCGGTTCTCCGATTGATGCTGCAAAAGCAATGTGGATTTTTTATGAAAATCCCGAATTTACTTTTGAAGAAGCCGCTAAACCTTTTAATTTACCTACATTAAGAACAAAGGCGCAATTTGCAGCAGTAACCACAACAAGTGGTACCGGTAGCGAAGTTACCGCTTTTTCGATCATCACCGATGAAAAAACCGATATCAAATACCCCATTGCCGATCAAAATATTATTCCTGATATTGCTATTGTTGATACCAATCTGGTAGCCGGCATGACACAAGAATTAGTTGCCAATACAGGCATGGACGCTATTACTCATTCGCTGGAGGCTTATGTTTCTGTTATGGCTAATCCTTTAACCGATGCCTTGGCCATGAAATCGATCGAGATGATTGTTTCTGATTTGGTAAAATCCTATGAAGGCGACAAGGCTTGCCGAGATCAAATGCATTTAGCTCAATGTATGGCCGGCATGGCTTTTTCGAATGCAATTTTGGGTATTGTTCATTCTATGGCACATAAAACAGGTAGATTATTCGGTATTCCTCATGGTTGCGCCAATGCTATTTATCTTCCGTATGCTATCCAGTATAATGCTAAAGCAGCCGGCAAGCAATACGCTGATATCGCCAAAAGGCTTGGCCTGGCCGGTAGCACTGAAGAAGAGCTTGTTGCATCTTTAGTTGCCTTAATCCGTGATATTAAGGCAAAGATGAATATGCCAAAAACGCTTCAAGAATTTGGCATTTCGGAAACAGAATTCCGCAATAAACTAACATTTATCGCCGAAGGCGCTGTTGCAGACCCTTGCACAGGCACTAATCCCAGAACAATAGATGCAAAAACTATGGAAAAACTATTTGAAGCAACTTATTATGGTCAAGAAGTAACATTCTAAGAATTTAAGATAAAATTAAGCGCGTACCAGCTGTTTTAACAGCTAGTACGCGCTTTTTTTGTTAAAATAGGCACGCCGGGAGTAGATTAGCTTTACCTGCTGAAAGGTTTTAAGCTAAAAAGATTGATGCTTTTGGTACAAAAAAAACTATTTTACTCAAGAGGGCCGCGGTAAATAGTGCCCGGTAACAGGGGTTTGCCATGATAGGCATAAAGCTGCTCTAAACTTAAAATGGCCCAGCCTTGTTCTTTTAAGGTATCGATGGCGCGTAAGCTGGCCTCGATGGTTTCGGGGAAGATATCATGTAATACGATTACCCCACCATCGACGGCATGGTCGATGATATGATTGTAGATTTGCTCGCTATCGCGGCATTCCCAATCGCGCGGGTCGATATTCCACATCATAACGGCCATATTGGTATCGTCGGCGGTTTGCTCATTAATAGCGCCATAAGGTGGGCGCACCATTGGGGAAGGGCTTTGGCCGATTATCTGCTGCAAAATATCGTTTGTGCCTACTACCTGTGCATTTAGCTGGTAAATATCTAAATTGGTAAAGGCATCTTGATGATCGTAGCCATGATTGGCCAGGGTATGGCCATCTTGAGCAATTTGAAGAATAATTTCGGGGTTTTGCTCGGCTCTATTGCCCAAGACAAAGAAGCTGGCATGAACATTGCGTTCTTTAAGGCCGGCCAAAAGCAAAGGGGTATGGGTGGAGCTGGGGCCATCATCAAAAGTAAAGGCAATGGCAGGAGCGCCCTCGGGGATAATGGGCAGGCTGGGTTGGGCATCTACCGGGATGGCAGCAGAAGGCAGATTGCCTGGGGTAACAACAGGGGCGGCATCCGGCTCGAGCGATACGGCAGGTGCAGCAGATGCAGCAGATGTAGTAGGCGTAGCAGATGCGGCAGATATAGCAGGCGTTTCCGCTTGGTTGGCCGGCAGAGGGGATTGGTTTTGATTATCGGTATGAGGTTTGATATTGTTTAGCTGCTCGGTATTGGTAAGGGTGGATGCTACTATGTAATCGCGATCGGGATCCGGGGTAAAGGGAGGGGCAGCCATGGCTAAGCTTTGATTACGGATAACAATAAGCAGCATGATGCAGGCTAAGGTTAAAAATAATGAGATAATCAATTGTTTTTTCATATAACCTCTAAAAGTGTTTTTTATCTATTATAACATATATTATGCTAAAAATCACGTTTTTAATAAAAAAAGTTACAATTATTTTAACAAAAATAAACCAGGCCAGGCACCCTAAAAAAGCAGCTAACATAAACTGCTTTAGGAGGTGATATTTATTAATAATGTAGTATTGATGGCTTTATTAGCAACGCTTGGTACCTGGGCTTTAACCGCTTGTGGTGCAGCTATGGTGGTATTTTTTAAGCAACCCAGTCAAAAGCTGATGAATTTATTATTGGGATTTGCGGCGGGGGTAATGATAGCTGCAAGTTTTTGGTCATTATTGCAGCCGGCGATAGAGCGGGCGGAGGCAACATTGAGCACGCCGCCGTGGTTGGTGGCATCGAGCGGATTTTTATGCGGTGCGATTTTTATTTATGTTTCGGATAGGATAGTGCGGCATAATCAGTTAAAGGCGAATGCGGCCAAAGGCAAGGTGGCGAATGAGAAGGTAAACAGAGCGATAATGCTGGTGCTTTCGATAACATTGCATAATATCCCGGAGGGTTTGGCGGTGGGAGTGGCATTTGGAGCGCTTTATGGCACGCAGTTAAGCCCGGAGGCCTTGATGGGAGCGATTTCGATAGCGGTGGGCATAGGTTTGCAGAATTTTCCGGAGGGGGCGGCGGTATCTTTGCCGTTAAGAAGGGAGGGTTATTCGAGGCGCAAGAGTTTTTTGCTGGGTCAGGCTTCGGGGATGGCGGAGCCATTGGCAGGGGTAATTGGAGCATTATTGGTGGTATATATTGAGAAGATCCTGCCATTTTCTTTGGCATTTGCGGCTGGAGCGATGATATTGGTGGCAGTGCATGAGTTGATACCGGAGAGTCAGCGAAATCAGGATGTGCATCCATATTTTGCAACGATGGGGATAATAGGGGGTTTTACGGTAATGATGTTATTGGATGTAATGTTGGGTTAAGCAATTTAAAAGTTTTAGTCAATTTTTTCCAAAAAATTGCGGGGGAATTGGGGGCAGAGCCCCCAAGGTATTAAAGGTTTTGAG
>CAYJPF010000106.1:0-9094 GCA_964372025.1 uncultured Peptococcaceae bacterium
TAGTGCCTGCTAAGCCTAAATAAGGGCGTATGGGTTCAAGTCCTTTTACGCTAAGTTAAATTATATCTATGTATACTCATTGCTAAAATTGTGGGCTGTTTTGGCTGCGCCAAAAGGCGCCCGGTTTTAAGCCAATTTTGCTTCTTTGCTGCTTTTATCAGCTAGCTTAACTTGCTTAGCTTTTTTGGTTGGCTTAAAACCTTTTTAAGACCTTGGGGGCTCTGCCCCCCAATACCCCCGCAATTTTTTGTAAAAAATTGAGTAAAACTTTAAAGGGAGGCTGCCGCAATTTGCGATAGCCTCCCTTTTTTTTATTGCTCCATGCCTAGCTTAATAGCTCGCATATTATGCACCAATAAATGCTCTTTGCGCGCAGGTACGCATTTTTTTAAGGCCGCTTCTATCGAATCTAAGCCGGTAAAACCGCTTTCCTTCAAGAGCTTGCCCAGTAAAATAATATTAGCTATACCCTGCAAATCATGATCATTAGCCAGCTGGCTGGCCTCTACCGCAAATACCTTGATATCTGTACGCTTCGGCCTCTGACTTATCAATGATGCATCCAATATCACCATGCCGCCCGGCTTTACTGTATCAATAAATTTATCAAAAGAGGGGCCATTCATCGCAATCAAAATATCAGGCTCGGTTACTAAGGGCGATCCAATCGGAGTATCGGCTATGCATACACTGCAATTTGCTGTGCCGCCGCGCATCTCCGGGCCATAAGATGGTAACCAGCTAATTTCCTTATTGTCGATAAGGCCTGCATATGCCGCTACCTTGCCGGAAAATAATACGCCCTGGCCACCAAAACCGGCAAATAACATATTAAAATTAGTCATTTTTTTCAGTCCCCCTTTGGCCAATAATATCCTTATAAACACCCAGCGGATAGAAAGGTAACATCTTTTCGGTTAGCCAGTTTAAAGATTCAACCGGCTCTAAACCCCAGTTAGTGGGGCAATGTGCCAAAATCTCGACCAGCGAAAAACCGCCGCCCTCAATTTGATTTTGAAAAGCCTTCTTAATCGCCTTCTTAGCCTTGCGAATATTCGGTACCGAATTAACCGCCACCCGCTCGGCATAAGTTACGCCATCTAAGGTGGAAAGCATCTCGCAAACCCTAATCGGATAACCGGCCGTTGCCACATCACGACCATAAGGCGAAGTTTGTGTTATCTGCCCCGGCATAGTAGTAGGTGCCATTTGGCCGCCTGTCATGCCGTAATTGGCATTGTTAACAAAGATAACCACGATATTCTCATTGCGCATAGCCGCATGTACTGTTTCGGCTGTACCAATTGCCGCTAAATCGCCATCGCCTTGATAGCTAAATACCACCGAATCCGGCAATGCCCGCTTAACACCGGTAGCAACCGCCGGCGCACGGCCATGCGGCGACTGAATCATATCAATATCAAAGAAATTATAGGCCAATACCGAACAGCCTACCGGCGCAATGCCCACGGTTTTGCCAACAATATCTAGCTCTACCATGGTTTCGGCTATCAGTTTATGAATAATGCCATGGCCGCAGCCCGGGCAATAGGTTAAAGTAGCATCGGTTAAAGCCGCCGATTTTTGATAAACTATCATTATTTGCCACCTCCGATAATTTGCTCTATCTGAGCCAATACTTCGGCCGGGGTGGGTATCATCCCGCCGGTACGGCCATAGAAATGAACCGGGATTTTATGCTCCACAGCCAGCTTAACATCATGCACCATTTGGCCCATGCTCATCTCCACTGTTAATAAGGCTTGGGCTTTGCCAATCGTTTTGCGCAAATGCTGCACCGGGAAAGGCCAAAGCGTAATCGGCCTGATTAAGCCCACTTTTAAACCCTTAGCCCGAGCATCATTAATAGCGCTTTTAGCTATGCGCGAACAAGCACCATAAGCCACCAATACCAAATCGGCATCGTCTACCAGGTATTCTTCGGCCAAAGCCTCATTAGCCTCGATTTGAGCATAACGCTCGAAACGCTCATGAATTTTTTGCTCTAAAACATCGGGTTGTAAGAACAAAGAAGTTATTGTATTTTTAGACCTACTATTTTGATGACCATTAGTAGCCCAAGGCTTGGCTATATTGGGGTTTTGATAATCGTCGAAGGCAATAGGCTCCATCATTTGGCCTAAGATGCCATCGGCTAAAATCATGGCCGGCATCCGGTACTTTTCGGCGGTATCGAAGGCCTTAAAGACCATATTGCTGGCTTCTTGCACCGAAGCAGGTGCAAATACCAGGATATGCAAATCGCCATGGCCGGGGGCTTTAGTGGCCTGAAAATAATCGGCCTGCGAGGGCTGAATACCACCTAAACCGGGGCCGCCACGCTGCACATTAATAATTAAGCAAGGCAAATCCGATCCACATAGATAAGAAATACCCTCTGTTTTTAAGGATATACCGGGCGAAGAGGAAGATGTCATCGCTCTTAGGCCGGCCGAGGCTGCGCCTAAAACCATGTTTACAGCGCCTATTTCCGATTCGGCTTGTAAATAAACGCCACCTATTTTGGGCATTTTGCGGGATAAATAAGCATTGATTTCGGTTTGGGGGGTGATGGGATAGCCAAAAAAGTGACGGCAGCCGGCTCTTAATGCGGCTTCGGCAATGGCCTCATTGCCTTTCATCAATAATCTTTCAGTCATTATTTATCCTCCTTTTCGACGGTAATGGCGCTATCGGGGCAGATAATTGCGCACATAGCACAAGCTATACAGGCATCCATATCCATAACATGGCAGGGATTATAGCCTTTAGCATTAAGCTTTTTCATATCCAAAGCCAAAATATGCTTGGGGCAGGCCACAGTACATAGGGCGCAACCTTTGCATACTTCCTGAGCAATAGTTACTTGATTTGACATTTATTTATCATCCTTTCTTAAAAAAGCTGCCAAACATACATTTAAGTATAACATAATCAAAGCTTAATGTAAATATAAATTAGCAAAAAGTAGATGTTTAGTTGCTAAACTGTTGATATTAAAAAAAGTTTGTAAAAATTGTCAAAATAGTGTATAATATAATCAAATTAAATGGACAAGTAGGGATAATTATGGAATATAAGATAGATTTAAAAATGCAAAGGCAGGCGATAGAGGAGTTATTATTGGCTACTGAGGTAGAGGGGATTAAGGATTTAATTCGTTGGTTGCGCAGTGGTGATTATTATTTAGCGCCTGCTTCTACCCGATATCATGGTTGCAGGGAGGGTGGATTGGCATTACATAGTTATTGTATTTATGATATATTGAAGCGTCAGCAATTTTTGGCTGAGGATTTTAGCGAGCGGAGCATGATATTATGCGCATTTTTGCATGATTTATGCAAGATTGATGTATATAGTAAAACTTGGCGCAATGTAAAGCGTTATAGTGAGACTGGCTCGAGACGTGATGAAGGTGGGCGTTTTGAGTGGGTAACGGAGCAGAGTTATAGTTTTGAGGATAGTTTACCATTGGGGCATGCGCCAAAGTCGGTATATTTGATTAATAGGCATATAGAATTAAGCGAGCAGGAGACGGCGATAATTTTGCATCATATGGGGCCATTTGCGGGACAGGATGCGGCGCGTGATTTTTCGGCAGCGGCACGTATTTGGCCGGAGGTGGCCTTATTTCACAGTGCGGATTTGCTGGCCAGTTATTGCATGGAGGATAGAAACACAAAGTGGTTAGAGCAACTACCCTGGATAAAATTCTAAAAGTTTTTGCTTTTGCTTTTTTCAAAAAGCAAAGGTCTTATCTTTTGATCTTAATCTTTTGATTTTAATCTTTTGATCTTAAAATCTTTCAATTACTTAGAAAAAAGCAGATATAGGTAAGAAGAAGGAATTAAAAAGAGAGCAACAGAGGATAGAATTGATAAAATTGAAAGATAGCTGCTATTTTTATTTGCTGTGCAAATAAAAATGAAGTGCTCTACGCCAAGCGAACTATCAGTATAGATTATGCTTAAGGAAGCAAACGCAAAATATCAAAAGCAAACGTAAAATATCAAAAGCAAACGCAAAATATCAAAGACAAACATAAAATATCAAAGGCAAACAAAAAAAGGCCGCTGCAATTATCTTTCAAATTGCAGCAGCCTCATAAAAGAGATATATCAATTAATCCAGCTTATTAATCACCAATCCGGCAATAATTTTAGGATAGAAAAATGTAGATTTTTGAGGCATCTTTTCGCCGGCATTGGCCACCGCCAATAATTCCTCAACCAGAGTGCTATTCATCAAAATAGCAAACTGAAAGCCCTCGGCATCGGCTTGAGTAATGGTAGCCTTGCTATCACGGTTATAGGCCAAATTGCTTTCGGCCGCCATTTGCTCTTTGCCAATGCCGCAAATAGCATCCAAAACCAGGCTATGAATAATGCTAACATCCAATTGCTGATAAGCCGTAGAATAATTAGGCATAGCAGCCTGGAGCAGGGCATTATCCCTTTCTATAGTTAAAAGATAATATTTTTGCTGCAAATATAGCACAAAAGCAGCAGTTTTACGCAAGGTAGCAGCTAAAGCCTGCTCGGCTTGCTCAAAATCGGCCAAAGGCTTAACCGCAAAACCTGCTGCGGCAATTTGCTTTAGGAATTGCTCCGGCTCAAAAGCCGCCCAATTCTTAACCAAACGATGCGTAGGCAGCACAATTAAACCGGGATCATATAGGTTTACCAGGTCGATTAGCATATAATCGCAACCGGGATAATCCTTAGCAAAACGCGAGGCCGTTTCATAACGATGATGCCCATCAGCAATATAAATTTTATGAGCAGCCATATTTTGCTCGATTTGAGCCACCAAAGCGGCATCGTCTAAGCAGTAAACCCGATGGCGCACATCTTGCTCATCACAAAAATCGATAATCGGTGCTTGTTTTTGGGCTAAATCCTTAATGATAGCATCGTTTTGACATTCTTGATCGGCATAAAGACCAAAAATCGGGCTAAAATTGGCCTTGGCAGCCTGCATTAAACGATAGCGATCCTCTTTATGGCCGGAAATTGTTTCCTCATGGGGCAAAACTTGGCCATCTTGATAGCCGGCGGCCTTAACGGTAGCCAAAAAACCACTGCGGCAAAAAGTTTGGCCATTAACCTTAAATTCCTGAATATAAGGATAAAAACAATTAGTTTGCTCGCGGCTTAAAATGCCCTGCTCCTGCCAATCCTTAAAGGCGGCAGCGGCACGGCTATAACGATTTTGCTGCTGATCGTCAGTGTCACAAATCTTGCCATATTCCAGACGGATAATATTATGGGGGTTAGCTTGATAATAAGCCTCCTGCAATTGAGAATCGATTACATCATAGGGCTGGGTAAAGAGGGTTTCGGCTGCGCCTGCTTTGTCTAAATTATAGTATAGCGCCTTAAACGCTTTGATATCGGCCATGAATATGCTCCTTAAATTTATGTTTGCTACTATTTTAATATATTTAAGGGCAAATTGCAAGAAAAAGCTGAATTTTATTGGGCAGATTTAAGCAAATTGAAAGGAGGGTCTAAAAAATGTTGGCGATGATTAAAAGTTGCGTGGTTTTGGGGCTAACCGGCCATGATTTGCTGATTGAGGTGGATGTTAGCGCCGGCATGCCATCCTTTGATATTGTAGGGTTGCCCGATGCCGCCGTGCGCGAAAGCAAAGAACGGGTGCGTACCGCCTTAAAAAATTCCGGCTTGGAATTTCCGCTTAAAAAAGTTATTGTTAACTTAGCGCCGGCTAATTTAAAAAAAGAAGGCTCGCTGCTGGATTTACCCATAGCAGTGGGCATTTTGGCGGCAACCGAGCAAGTTCCCTTTAATAGATTATTGGCGGTTAGCGCCTTTTGCGGCGAATTATCGCTGGAAGGCACAATTAGGCCGATTAAAGGGGCCTTGCCAATAGCCGATCATTTGTCGCAAAACCCCGACCTTAAAGCATTGTTTTTGCCTAAAGATAATGCGCCGGAAGCGGCCATGATTGAGGGCATTAATTGCCTAGCTGCCGCCGATTTAAAGCAGGTGGTGCGGCTATTGCGGCGTGAGGAGGAAATAGAGGTTGTTAAAACCGATATTTTGGCCTTGCTTGCGGCCGAAAGCATAATTGAAGGCCCCGATATGGCCGAGGTTAAAGGCCAAGAGGGGGTAAAAAGGGTATTGGAAATTGCCGCAGCAGGCGGCCATAATGCCTTGATGATTGGCGCCCCCGGCAGCGGTAAAACCATGATGGCACGGCGTTTACCGGGGATTATGCCGCCACTTACCATGGCCGAAAGCCTCGAGGCCACCAAAATTTATAGCATCGCCGGCCTACTGCCTGTAGAGCGGCCGCTAATTATTAAGCGTCCGTTTCGCAGCCCGCATCATGGGGCTTCGGCGGCCAGCATTATTGGCGGCGGCACCAATCCCAAGCCCGGGGAGATTAGCCTGGCCCATAATGGCATCCTTTTTATGGACGAATTACCCGAGTTTAGCCGTGATGTATTAGAAGCCCTGCGCCAGCCCTTGGAGGACAAAATGGTAAGTGTGGCCAGGGTGATGGCCAAGGTGGATTATCCGGCTAATTTGCAATTGATAGCGGCGATGAACCCCTGCCCTTGCGGCTTTTATGGTGATAGCCAAAAGGAATGTAGTTGCACCAATTATCAGCGCCAGCGCTATTTGCAAAAGATTTCCGGCCCTTTATTAGATCGCATTGATTTGCATATCGAGGTACCAAGGGTGCATTATCAGGATTTGAATATGGCCGAAAATCAGGCCTCCAAGCAGGCAACGGAAACTTCGGATACTATTCAAAAGCGGGTGATTAGGGCACGCAAAATTCAATTGGCACGGTTTAAGCAGGATGATATTATTAATAATGCCGCTATGCAGCGCCGTCATATTGAGCAGTTTTGCCGCTTAGATGATGAGGGTAGCAGCTTTTTTGCGGCAGCATTTCGTAATTTAAACTTAAGCGGGCGGGCGCATGATCGCCTGCTAAAGGTGGCCAGAACCATAGCCGATTTAGCAAGTAGCCCTCAAATCAAAGTAGATCATATCGCCGAAGCCCTCCAATACAGAAGCCTAGATCGGGAGCAATTAGACTGATGACTATTAATCAAAATAAGCAGCAATTGAATGAGTTGAATATCGGCCATAATTTGAGCTTTAAGCCCTTGGTAGCAGCCCCTTTAGCAGGCCTTACTACCAGGGCTTTTCGGGATATCGTGCTTGAAAACGGCGCCGGCGCAGCCTATGGCGAGATGATTAGCGCCCAGGCCTTATGCTATGCCAATAAACGCACCCTGGAGCTGTTGGATATCGCCGCTGAAAGTAGTCCTAAAATAGTCCAGTTATTCGGACATGATCCTGCCCATTTGGAAAAAGCAGGCCATATCGTGGCCGAGCTGGGCGCGGAGATGATCGATATCAATATGGGCTGCCCGGTGGCCAAGGTGGTAAATAATGGCGAGGGGGCATCTTTGGCTAAAGACCCTGCTAAAGCGGCATTGTTAGTGCAGGCTGCTGCTAAAAGCGGTTTGCCGATTAGCGTAAAAATTCGAAGCGGCTGGGATAAGCAGCAGATTAATGCCCCGGATTTTGCCAAGGCTTTGGAGCAGGCCGGTGCAGCGATGATTGCCTTGCATGCTCGCACCAGGGATCAATTTTATCAAGGCCAAGCCGATTGGGATTTGATTAGCGTGGTTAAGCAGGCAATTAGCATCCCTTTGCTGGGCAATGGCGATATTTTTAATGCTAAAGATGCGGCGGCCATGCTAAGCCAAACCGCCTGCGACGGCCTAATGATAGGCCGTGGTATGCTGGGTAATCCCTGGCTATTTGCCGAGGTAGATGCCTATTTAGCAGGGGCGGACTTGCCACAGCGTCCGAATGAGCAGGAGGTTTTGGCGATGGCAATCAGGCATCTAAAAATTCAAAGCGAGCGTTTTATTTATTGGCGTGGCCTAAGGCATAAAGATCCGCCGCAGCAAGTGGCGATTGAGGGCGAGCTAGAGGCGGTGCGCAGCATGCGTGGCCATTTGGGTTATTATGTAAAGGGTATGCCCGGGGCGGCTAATTTGCGTTATCGGCTTAATCAGCTAACCCGAGTATACGAGCTAGAGCAGCTGTTTAGTGATTATTTGGCAGGCAAGGTTTGAGGATTATCAGCCGCTTAAAAGTTGTGGGCGGCTGGGGTTTATGCTGATCAAAAAATGTCAAAAAATATCAATAAAAAAATATTGTTAAAGTTGGCCGGGATGTGTTATAATAAGAAAAGCAGTTGGTAAGGAGGTTTAAAACGTGCCTGAGCAAAAAATCAAAATTATAGCGGAAAATCGAAAGGCACGGCATGAGTATCATTTTCTGGAGCTTTTTGAGGCAGGGATAGAGCTTAAAGGTACCGAGGTAAAATCTTTGCGGGTGGGCAAGGCCAATATAACCGAGGCGCATTGCCGCATTGATAATGGCCAGGCTTTTATTCATAATATGCATATCAGCCCTTATGAGATGGGTAATCGTTTTAATCACGAGCCCAAAAGGCTGCGCCGCCTATTATTGCATAAATCCGAAATTCGCCGTATTTTTGCCAAAGTGCGCGAAAAAGGCCTAACTATTGTGCCGGTAAAGATGTATTTTAAAGGCCAAAATGCCAAGCTGGAGATAGCTTTAGCCCAGGGCAAAAAGTTGTACGATAAAAGGGATGATATGATTAGCAAAACCGTAAAACGGGAAACAGAGCGCGCCTTAAAAGAGCGTTCTAGGCAATAAATTATATGGGGATGTAAAGGTTTCGACGGGGGAAGAATTGGCATGGCAAGCGAGCCGAGATCCCACTAACTCGTTAAACAGTGGAACTGGTTTTAATTGCCAAAAATAATTTTGCTTTAGCAGCTTAAGCCTGCTACCTTAGCCCACCTCGCTCGTAGGGTGGAAATCTAAGGTCATAATACGAGCTAACCTTAAGCAGGGCGCCTTGACTGTTTAAGGAAAAAACAAAGGCTAGCAAAGCATAAGGTAGTTTGTAGCCGTATGCCAAGCAAAACTTAAAGTACAAACTGCGCTCGGAGAAAACCATGTGGGTTCTCTTTCGGACAGGGGTTCAATTCCCCTCATCTCCACCAAAA
>CAYJPF010000107.1:0-9049 GCA_964372025.1 uncultured Peptococcaceae bacterium
TTTGGTTACTTTTTGCGACCAAAAAGTAACGCCCCCTCTGCGACTAAAGAAAATAAACTAGCAAATGTAGGCGAGGGCAAGAAAACCCAACACCACACGAAGCACAACAAATATAAATATCCGCCGACAAATATAAGAAACCCACAACCCAAGCTAACAAAAACCAACAAAATCAAAAGACAAACCTTTCAACCCACAAAGCACAACCCAAGCAAACTATCCGCCGACAAATATAAGAAACCTACAACCCAGCGAGCAAAAACCAACAACATCAAAAGCTAACAAAAACCAACAAAATCAACAAAAAAAACAAATATCCAAAAACGAAAGCCCGGTAAAAAAAAATGAAATCAAAACTAACAATTCTAATTATAATAAGCATGACATTTTTCCTAGCGGCCTGCATGCAGAATAAAACTCAACCCACCCCCCCTGTTGAGGATGAAAGCCAAGCTCCCCTCTTGGCCGAAAATCAAATTTTAGACGGTGCAGGCCGCATCCTCGATTTGCCCGAAGATCCGCAAAATGCCACCCTAGCCTCGGCCTATGCGGTGGCAGTGCCCTTTATTAAAGCCCTGGATTTAGGCTCTAGGGTTTTGGCTATCAATACC
Organism: uncultured Peptococcaceae bacterium; assembly: GCA_964372025.1. GTDB lineage: Bacteria > Bacillota > Dehalobacteriia > UBA4068 > UBA4068 > CAYJBP01. Next base: position 612 of record CAYJPF010000107.1, read on the forward strand.
AAATCTGTTTTTTGGCAGGATAATGATAGCGGCCTGGCAGCAGCCGGCACGGTAGGGCGTGGGGTTATCGATTTAGAAGCCTTGGCCAATTTTAATCCCACCGTTTTAATTCATCGCGCCAATGATGCCCAAACCACCGAGGCCGTGGAAGCTTTAGGTATCCCTGTTTTAAGCATCAAGGCCGAAAGCATCGACGATATCAAAAGCACCCTCAACCTGCTGGGCAGCTATTTTGGGGTGATGGAACGCGCCGACGAATTAAATAACTATATCGATACTAAATTTGCCTATATCGAGCAAATTGTAAGCGCTATTGCCCCCGAGGATAAACCAACAGCCTTATTTTTAGGATCGCAACCGGCACGCATTGCCGGTGAGGATATGTTACAGGCCTTTATGCTGGAAAAAGCCGGCGCAGTTAGCCTAAATAGCGGCTATAGCCAAAATGGTAATTGGCTGGATATCGGCCTGGAAACCGTTTTTGAATTAAACCCCGATTATCTGTTTTTAACCAGCTCCAGCCCCTTGGATTATACCATCGACGGCCTGCTTACAGATGAAGCTTGGTCGGCGGTAACGGCAGTGCAAAATCAAGATATTTATCAAATCCCGGCTAAAATCGATTCCTGGGATTTGCCCGGCGTTAATGCGGTAATCGGCACGATGTATATCTTGCATCAACTGCATCCCGAGCATTTTTCGGCCGAACAATTACAAACCGAAATTGATGAATACTATCAACTAATCTTTGGCCAAACCTTTGCGGCCGATTATTTGGGCTATCAGCTATGAGCCCACTTTTAAAAAAGAAATCAACAACCTATGCCCCGGCCTGGCTAATTGCCTTAAGCGGCGGCATCTTATTGCTTATTACAATTGTGCTGGCGGTTTGTGTAGGCAAATATCAAGTAAGCCCTGCCGAAAGCCTGCATATCATCTTTAGTAGCCTAATCAATCAAGCAAGCGGCCATCCCCAAATGACCGAAAATGTAGTTTTAGGCTTGCGTATCCCCAGGATTTTAATCAGTGTTTTAGCAGGGGCAGCCTTGGCCGCCTCGGGGGCGGCTTATCAGGGTATCTTTAAAAATCCGCTGGTATCACCCGATTTCTTAGGCGTAAGTAGCGGCGCTTGCATTGGGGCGGCTATTGCCATTTTACTTTCCCTAACCGCTGCCCATATCTCGCTTTTTGCCTTTATCGGCGGCATTATCGCGGTTATTATTACCATGGCCATCCCCAGCCTTTTAGGCAATAAGGCCAATATTATGCTGGTGCTATCGGGGATAATCGTTGGCACGGCCATGTCGTCTATCTTGGGCTTTATCAAATATATTGCCGACCCTGATTCGCAATTGGCCTCGATTACCTATTGGACAATGGGCAGCTTTGGCTATGTTGGCCAAGCCGATATTTTGCCCTTATTCTTAATTATTAGTATTCCGCTTACCCTAATTATCCTAATGGCCTGGTGGATAGATGTGCTGGCCATGGGCGAAGACGAAGCCAAAACCTTAGGTGCGGCGGTTATTCTAATTAGAACCATTGTAATTTTATGTGCAACTTTACTTACAGCATCCACCGTAAGTGTAGCCGGCACAATTAGTTGGGTGGGTCTAATCGTGCCCCATTTTGGCAGAATGCTGGTAGGACCTGCTAATCGTAAGCTTATCCCGGTTTCGGCCATTTTAGGTGGGCTTTTTATGCTTTTGGTAGATACCCTTACCCGTACCCTTACCATTGAAGAAATGCCGGTTAGCATTTTAACCGGAGTAATTGGGGCACCGGTATTTTGCTATTTGCTCTTTAGGCAAAGGGGGCAAATTAGATGATATATCAAATCAAAAACCTATCTTTTGCCTATCAGGAGGCGCAAATTTTAAGCGATATCAATCTGGATATCGCCCCCGGCCAGGTATTAAGTCTGCTGGGGCGTAATGGGGCAGGTAAAAGCACCCTATTTAATTGCATGTTGGGCTTGCTAAAAAATTATCAAGGGCAGGTTTTATTAAATGGTCAAAATCTGCTAAATTTAAAAGAAAAGCAAATTGCCCAAATAGTGGGCTTTGTGCCGCAAAATCATCATCCTACCTTTGATTATACCGTTTTTGAATTTGTGCTTTTGGGTTGTGCGGCCAATATTGGCCTATTTGCCAGCCCCGGCAAGGCCGAATATGCCGCTGCTAAGCAGGCCTTAAAGCAATTAAAAATTGAGCATTTGGCCGAGCGCCTATATACCCAAATCAGCGGCGGCGAAAGGCAACAGGCCACTATTGCACGCGCCATTATCGGCAGGCCGCAAATTTTGATTTTTGATGAGCCTACCGCCCATTTGGATATTGTTAATCAAATTAAGGTGCTAAAAATCATCAAGCAATTGGCCGCCGAAGGCTTTGCCATTGCCATTAGCTGCCATGATCCCAATCATGCCCTGCTTTTAGGCGGCACAACCGCCATTATCGATGCTAATGGCCATTTGCAAAGCGGAGCAACGAGCGCAATTATCAATCAAGCAACTTTAGAGGCCATTTATGGCCATGATATTCTGCTAACCAAGCTTAGCGCTAGTAATCGGCAAATCTGTTATTTTCCCGATTTATGATGGGTAGTTCATTTGCAAAAATGTTAACTATAAATTTATGGAAGAAAGAAAGGAAGTAAAAAATGAAAAAACTGTTAGCCCTATTTATGATCTTAGCCCTAGCATTTGGCCTGGTGGCCTGCGGTGGTGGCGAGGAAGCAGCTCCGCCTGCTGAAGATGCAACCGAAGATGTGGTAGTAGAAGAGCCTGCCGAAGAACCGGCCGAAGATGCCGAAGCCGCCGATGCCGAAACAATACCCGATAGCGAAGAGGTAGCCTTTATCCCGGTTGCCGAAGAAGTGCAAGGTATTACCATCCCCGAGTTTACGGTAAAAGTTAACGGTACCGATGTTACCCATACCGAAATGGCTGCTTATCCCTTATATTCGGTGCAAACTCAAACTGTAAACAGCACCGGTACAGCTTCAGCCTCTACTTATATTGGCTTTAAGATTACCGATGTATATGCTGCAGCAGGTATCAGCGGCGAATATGGCTGGATTAAAGCCACCGCCGATGATGGCTATGCAGTAGAGTTTGATGGCGATTTTGCGATGAGCGATGTTACCTTGCTGGCTATTACCGAAGATGGCAATCCCTTTACGGCTGCCCCCTGGTTTGCACCTTGCGCCTCGGGCACAACCGGCGATTATCTAAAGGGTATGGTATCGCTAATGGTAGATAGCGCCCCGGTTGAAGGCGATGCCGCAGAGGGTGATGCCGAAGCTGCAAGTGCCGAGCTTACTTTAGGTGCTGCTCCTGTTAAGGAAGATCGCACCGATAAAGTGGAATTTGCGCCGTATAGCTTTATGATTAATGGCAGCGAAATTAACAATGAAACCTTAGCCGGCCTAAGCATTTACAAAGTAACTGCCGTAACCGAAAATAGTAATGGTGAAGTAAGCGAAGCCACCTATACCGGTTATGTATTAAGCGATGTTTTGGCAGCTATCGAAGCCCCTGCCGCCCCTGCTAGGGTAGCAGCTGTTGCCAATGATGGTTATGAGATGGAATTAAGCGCCGAGCAAATCGCCAGCGAGTTTACAATTATAGCTATCGAAAAGGATAAGGAATTGGGCGAAGAAGGCACAATTTGGGTAGCCCCTTGTGCGGATACTTCGTCGAGGAATTATGCTAAATTGGTGGTAGATATTATTGTAGAGTAATAAAAAGTTTTACTCAATTTTTTACAAAAAATTGCGGGGGTATTGGGGGCAGAGCCCCCAAGGTCTTAAAACCGGCATATTTTGGCAAAGCCAAAACAGCCCGCAAGATCAAGCAAGAAAGGGGCTATCACAAATAGTTTTATTTGTGACAGCCCCTTCTGCTTTTTAATAAGGAGGTATAAACCATGAAACTGAGAATACTATTGATAGCAATGATATGCGGCCTATTATTTAGCGCCTGCGCAGCAAGCGAGCCAACCTTAGAGCCCCTACCGCCGGCCGAAACCGATGCCGAAAGCGGTATTGGCATTGATAAAAATATCAATATGAGCAATATCGATAATTATTTAGATCGCGAAGATGTGGCCTATCGTGATGTAAGATTATTTTTCGACCCGGCCGCCTATGAGGAAATTGGCGGCAATGCCGATATCAGCCAAGTAATCGACGGCTTTTTGGTAATACCGTATCCTTATATCTCCACCATAGGCCCCTTGCCGGTTAGCGGCGCTTATGAAGGCCTAAGCCTATTTAATGTGGAATGGACAGAAGATAGCCAAGTAGCCTCGATAACCCCTAATTATCTGGAATCGGAGATGATTTTGGAGGAGATGTTCCCTAAGGATAAAAATATTTTTCTAATGTGCGGTGGCGGCGGTTATTCGATGTGGATGAAGAATATCTTAATCCATTCCGGCTGGGATGCCGACAAAGTATATAATGTAGGCGGTGAATGGACTTATGAGGGTAATCGCAGCCAAGAAATAATAATTTATCCCGAATTTGCCGATGGAGATAAAATCTATGCCACCTGGCGCGCCGAATATGCCTATATTCCCTTTGAAAAATTGAACCCAATTTAAAAGGAGGCCACTGCCATGCGCAATTGCCTAAAAATAATCCCCTTAATCATCCTAATTAGTATTTTGCTAAGCTCTTGCCAAGCAGCCGAACCGGCAGCAAGCGAAAAAACCTTCCCCCAGTTTACCTTTACCCACTATACCACCGCCGGGGTTACCGAAGATTTTGAGGCCATTATCCTTTTTGAGGAAAGTGTTTCTACATTTACATCGTATCAAGTTGCATTTGTATCTTGCAATTGCCGGGATTCTTTGGTAAACTATTATTCGGTAGCATATGTGGAATTGCTAAATAATAAAGATAGCGCCGACGAAGCCGCCATCCGCAGCATCACTTTTGGCGATAATAAGGGGCTTTGGGGCGATAGCAATCCCAATCATAATATGCCCGACTATACCCAGGAATATATGGATCACAACTTTGTGCAACTTTTGGTGCGCCAAACCAAGGCCGATATCGATGCCTGGCAAGGCTATGCCCATCAATTGCCGATTATCGATGTGGATGCCGTTAGTGGGGCTACTGTTTCTACCAGCAATATCCTTTCGATGTTGCAAGGCTTATTTGCCTATCATGCCGAAAATTATTATGGTGATTAAATTGAAAATCAATAAATTAATACTGCTATTATTTTGCAGCTTGCTAATGCTTAGCGCTTGTTCTAAAGAAGAGCCGCTTAAACATAGTTTTTTTGCGATGGATACAATTATCGATTTTACCGTTTACGGGCAAGATCAAGAGCTGATTAAGCAAATGGAAGCTAAAATTAGCGAGCTGGATCAGCAATTATCGGTAACTAATCCCGATAGCCAATTAACTATGCTGAATAATGATGGGCAGGCTGAATTTAGCCCGGAGGTGGCAGCTTTATTTAGCGAGGCCTTGCAAATTTGCGAGCAAACAAATGGGGCAATGGATATTAGCATTTATCCGCTAATAGAGGCTTGGGGCTTTATCAGTGGCCATTATCAGGTGCCTACCGATCAGCAATTAGCTGCTATTTTGCCCTTAGTGGATTATAATTTAATTGAGCAGCAGGATAATATTATCAGCCTGCAACCGGGCATGAAGCTGGATTTGGGCTCGGTTGCTAAAGGCTATGCCGGCGATATTTTAATTAAAATGATGGCCGATGCCGGCTTGGAATCGGCCATCATTAACTTAGGTGGCAATGTGCAAACCTTAGGCCTAAACCCCGAAGGCGAGCCCTGGCAAATAGGTATTCAGGATCCCGATTTAGATGGTTATGTAGGTATTATCGAAGCCCAAAATCAGGCGGTGATTACCTCCGGCGGCTATCAGCGTTTTTTTAGTGATGAATATGGCCATATTTATAGCCATATCCTCGATCCATTTAGCGGCAAGCCTGTGCAAAACGGTATTCTTTCGGTAACAGTTGTTTGCGATAAGGGCTTGCGTGCAGATGCTTTGTCTACCGCTTTATTTGTGATGGGCCTAGAGCAGGCCACCGAGTTTTGGCATAAAGAGGGCGGCTTTGAGGCAGTTTTTGTTGGCGCTGATGACCAGGTTTATATTACCGCCGGCCTTAAAGATCGGTTTACTTTGGTTGATGAGCAGCAAAAATGGCAGCTAACGGTGATTGAATGATTAAAAATAAAGTAGCTATTTGGCTTTTGGTTGTGGTTTTGCTATTGCTAATCCTGATTAGCTATTGGCTGTATTTTGGCCGCGAGGCGCAGCATATAGCCCATATTTACCTAGAGGGCGAGCTGATGCAGCAAATTGATTTAAATGCCGTAACCGAGCCTTATACCTTTAAAGTAGCCGGGCAACATTATAATATAATCGAAGTTAGCCCGGGCCAAATTAGGGTGATTGAGGCGGATTGCCCCGATCATCTTTGTATTAAGCAGGGTTATTTGCAAAATAGCCCGCTTATTTGCTTGCCTAATCAAATGATAATTGAGTTTAAATAATGAATACTAAAAGAATGGTTTTGATTGGCCTGTTTACGGCCATATCATTAATTATATATATTATCGAAGCCCAATTTACGTTGCCGGTGGCTATCCCCGGCCTTAAGCTGGGCTTTGCCAATATTATCACCTTGTATACCATGTATAGTTTAGGTGCTAAAGATACCCTTTTTATCTTAATTAGCCGTATTATTTTGGCGGCTTTATTTAGTGGCCGCCTTACGCTTTTATTATATAGTCTAGCCGGTGCTATGGCTGCTTATTTAGTGTTGCTTTTAGCAAAAAGGCTGCTTAAGCCTAATCAAATTTGGCTGGCCGGCATTTTTTGTGCTATAGCTCATATTGGTGGCCAATTAATTATGGCTATGTTTTTATTAAGCAGTAGCCTGGTTTTTTATTATGCGCCCATTTTGCTAATAGGGGCGATAATTAGCGGCTTTATTACCGGGCTTATTGCTCAACTGCTTTATCGCCGTATTAGCCATATTTAGATACATTTTTTAGATGTAAATAAAGGTATATAATAATAAAGTAATAATTTCTGTAAATTTCCACTATTTTGATTAAATAGTGGTTTACTTTTTGTCAAAAATATGATATAACAATAGTATAGCCATTTTTACATATAAAGGGGAGTGCTATGGATAAAAAGTTTGGCTTACAAAGGGTAGATATTCAGGTATCATTATTGGTTGCCATAATGGTAATTTTTTCATGTCTTATCATATTTATGTTTAGCTATACACTTAGTTATAATGAGATGATTGATTCTTTGGCAAACCGAGTAAATGCGATAGTTGCTTATTTGGATCAGGAATTGGATGCCGCTATATTTACAGAGATTAAAGATGCCGAGGATATGGCAGATCCACTATATCAGGAGATGCAGGCTTATTTAAGTATGGTAAGGGAGGTATCTTCGGCGCAATATTTATATACAGCTATTTGTAATGAGCAGGGTGAGTTGATTTATCATATTGACGGTTTGCCGGAGGATGATCCGGATTTTAGGAATCCGGGCGATTTAATCGAGCCAGATTTTATTAATGATTTAAGTTTGGCCTTAGATAATCAGGTAGTGATGCCGCGAGAGATTTTGAATACGGCTTGGGGTGATGTATTTGTGGCTTATCATCCTTTGCATGGGGAAGACGGGGAAGTAATTGCGGCAATTGGCATTGAGTTTCCGGCTAATGCGCAGTACGAGGCGTATCGGTTTATCCGTTATATGGCACCGGGGGTAATTTTGATAACTTGTTTAGGTGCTACTTTAATATCTCGTTTTTTATTTAGGCGTTTATCTAATCCCCATTTTAGGAATATATTTAATACGGATTCTTTAACCGGTATTAAAAACCGTAATGCCTTTGATTTAGATACCCATAATAAGTTACAAGCTGAGGGTATGGCCAATGTAAGTGTAGTGCTGGCTGATTTAAACGGGCTTAAGCAGGCTAATGATGTGTATGGTCATAAGATGGGCGATTTTTATATTAAAAAAGCGGCCGAGGCATTAACTATTAGCGAAACTGATGATTATGTAGTATACCGTATTGGCGGCGATGAGTTTGCAACGGTATTTGCTAATTATAGCAATATTGCTTTAGAGCAATATATAGAGCAAGTAAAAAAGCGATTGACTGAATTATGTGCTGAGCAATTGCCGCAGGCGAGTGTATCGATGGGCTATGCTATTTGCAAGGGCAATGATTTAGAAGCCTGGGAAAAAGCTCAAAACGAAGCAGATAAAGCAATGTATAAAGATAAAAAGCAATTTTACGAGCATAATAAGCGATATGATAACAGGAATTAAAAGGGGCTATCGCAATATAGAGTTTTACTCAATTTTTTACAAAAAATTGCGGGGGTATTGACCTAGCTGGGTTTAGCTAAAGC
>CAYJPF010000108.1:0-9046 GCA_964372025.1 uncultured Peptococcaceae bacterium
CGGTTTTTGCCCGTCTGGGAAATACAAAATAAAGGCCGTAATGTTTGAGGAGCGTGAGCCACCAGGGATACGAGCTTCACACGGTTTTGCCCAAAATACAGCGGCAGCTGGAGGAAATAAACTAACAAATGTAGGCGAGGGCAAGAAAACCTTTCAACCCACGAAGCACAACAAATATAATTATCCGCCGAAAAATGTAAGCAATCCACAACCCAGCTAAAAACAAGCAGCAAAAACCTCACTCCCAAGGTGGGATAAGCTTGCTTGATAGATTGCCTCGTATTGAAAGAAAAAGCTCAAAAGATTAAGTTCAAAAGATTAAGACCTTTGCTTTTTTAAAAAAAGCAAAAACTTTTAGAAATTTTTAGGGGTTGTCGCTATATTGGCGACAACCCCTTCTCAATCATATTTCCATTTCTTTAATAAAAAGTTGAGCCCAGGCATATCCCAAATAATAATCGCTATTGCTGGGCGTATAACCAATACCCATCAACTCAAAATCGCCTAGGATATTATTACGATGCCCTTCACTATCCATCCAAGCCTGCACAACCTGAGCCGGCGTAAGTTGACCAATAGCAATATTCTCCCCGGCACGACGATAAGTAATACCAAACTCCGCTAAAACCGTAAAGGTAGAACTACCATCAGGTCGAGTATGACTAAATAATTCGGTAGCCTCCTTTGCCCTAATAGCGGCAGCAGCCGATAAATTATCGTCTAAAATCAATGGCGCTAAATTATGCTCGGCACGCTCCAGGTTAACCAAACGCAAAATCTCTGCCCTAAAAACATCATTGCTGCTAGTAGCCTCAGGCTCAACAGCCGGCACAGGCGCTTTAGTTGGCGTAGTAGGCGGCGTAGGCGCTGTGGCCGGTGCCGCTGCAGTAGGAGTAAGATTTTCGGCGATAATACCGGGTTTAGGGCTAATATGTAAAGGCAGCGTGGCCTTTTGATCAGGAAAATTGCTTAAAAGCTCCATCAATACATAAACCCTGGATTGATAAGCCACCAGCAAACTATTATCATCATTTATGCAATTATTGGTAAGCTTATTAATTGCAACTAAACCCGTTTGCACCTGATCTTGTTGAAGATTAGGCATCAATTCTTGGCCAAAGGCTAAAGAACTAAAGGTAAAACTAAAAACTAAAATCAGTAAAAACAGTATTTTTCTGACCGCTTTCATATATATCCTCCTTATACGGGAATGCTGGAATTAATAGGCCAATCAGGGCTAGCAACTTGCCTATCAAAACCGGCAATCTTATAATAACATAATTAGTTTGATTTGGCAAACCCAATTTTAGGAAATTAATAAAAAAATTAAATTTTTTTAAGTTAATTTCTATTATATATATTAGTATTCGAAAGTTAATACTAATTAACAGGGTAATTTCAAATTAATTATTATGTATAAAAATTGGATATATTATAGCGGCTAACTATTGTCGACAGCACCTAATCGAGCGCCGATATTCCTTGCCCCATAATTCCATCGCCTTAAGCACCGGGCGCAGGCTTTGGCCAAGCTCTGTTAAAGAATACTCTACTTTAGGTGGCACTTCGGCATAAACCTTGCGGCTAACCAAGCCGTTTTCCTCCATTTGCCGTAAATTAGAGGTTAATACCTTTTGCGATATCCCGGCTAAGGATCTTTTTAATTCGCCAAAACGCATCGTTCCCATATCTAAATCGCGCAAAATTAAAATTTTCCACTTATCGCTAATTAAAGTTAAGGTAACCTCGATCGGGCAAGCAGGCAAGTTTTCCATAATTATCATCATACTCCTTCCAATAGTTTCCAAAAGTAACTAAGGTACAAAAATGTGCTTACTTTACAAATTGGCAATATAGATATAAAATAACAGATAAGTACTTAAATGTCAATTATTATTTTTAAACCAAAGGAGAAAAAAATGAACAAATTAACCACTTTATTGATAATTATTACCCTAAGCGTATTTGGTCTAACTGCTTGCGGCCAATCCGCTGATGAAAATGTATTAAGAGTAGGCATGGATTTAGAGTTCCCGCCCTATTCCTATATTGATGACGAGGGCAATCCTGCAGGCTTAGAACCGGCTATCGCTAAAGCTTTTGGCGAATATATCGGCATGGAGGTAGAAATTGTCGATACCGATTTTGGTCTACTTTTAGGCGCCTTAGAGGTAGGCGATTTAGATATTTTAATTGCCGATATGTCCGTTACCGATGAGCGTATGGAAAAAGCCAATTTTTCGGACCCCTACCGTTATTCGCAAACCTTGGCTTTAGTTAATAAAGATTTTGCCCTAGCCAATAATATCACCGATCAAATGCCGCCCGAAGAGTTCTTTAATTTAGCCGATGCCAAATTTATCGGCCTAGCAGGCACCTTTGGGGTAACCGTGCCGGAAAGTTTTGGCGTAGAAGTTAATGCCGCTACCGAAATCGGCAATGCCATCCTCGAGGTAGCAGGCGGTCAATCCACCACCTTAGTGGCCTCTAGCGAAATCCACAGCTTCCATGCTGCTAATCCCGATACCACTATTGTTTATAGCAATATCGGCAATAATTCGGCCTCTTGCTTTGTGGTGGCCTTGGATAATCAGGAATTATTAGCTAAATCTAATCAATTTATTGCTACCATGTATCAAGAAGGTGGCCTTTATGATCAAATTCGTGCCGAATTCGATCCAATTATCGGCGATTTTCTTAAAAACCCGGATTTAGGCTTAGATTATATTGTTAATGCCCCGGCTAGCATTTAATGAATATTTATTCATTAAATAGCTAATAAAATACAGCAAATTAAGGATATCATGAAAAATAATATTTATTTTAATTATGGCCTGGTAATTATTCTTTTTGGCTTAGCCATTTATTTTGCCCTTTTTCAATTTTTGCCCGATTTGCGCTATGATTTAGTGCTGGAAAGCTCGGGTTTATTAATTGATGCCTTTTGGGGCACAATTTGGGTAAGCCTAATCAGCCTAATTGGTTCCTTAATCTTTGGCCTTATTCTTTTTATGATGATGCGTTCGCAAATCACTTTTATCAAGGCCTTGGCCGATGTTTTTAACGAAATCATCATGGGCACACCGCTTTTGGTGATGATATTTTTAATTGTTTATGTGCTGGGTGCTATTGTAAATTATAATGATAAGCTGGTTTTAGGCATTATCGCCCTTATCCTTTACAATGCCCCTTATATTGCCAATGCCTATGAAAGCGCAGCGGCGGTGGTCGATCGCGATCAGTATACAGTAATGGAATTATATCAATTTAAATGGTATCAAAAATATCTTTATATTATCATTCCCCAAATGATTAAGCCCTTTATCCCCTCCTTAATCAATAATTTATCCAGCGTAATCAAAAGTTCTTCTTTATTAAATGTAATTTCGATTACCGAGATTACCTATATTACCACCGCTATCGCTTCGCGCAATTTTGCCTTTATCGAAGGCTATTATATTATGTGGATTATGTATTTAATCGTAACAATACCCCTATCTTTACTAGCAAGATATTTAGGAAAGAAGGTGGCCTAATGAATATCGAAATTAAGAATTTAACTAAACTATATGGCCAACAAATTGTTCTGGATAATTTAAATTTAAAGCTCGCAAACTATCAAGCAATAGGCATAATTGGCGAAAGCGGCTGTGGCAAATCCACGCTATTACGCCAGCTAGCCGCTATCGAAAAGCCAGAGCAAGGGCAAATTATTATCAATAATCTATCCCCTATCGATAATCCCCAAGCTTTTCGCCAAAAAATTGGGGTAGTTTTTCAAAAGCATAATTTATTTCCCCATTTAAGCATCAAAAAAAATATCAGTTTAATTTTAAATAAAATCAAAAAATATGATTTGCAAGCAGCAAATCATAAGGCCGAACAACTTTTAAAAAAATTACATATTGAAAACGAAGCTGATAAAAAACCGCATCAAGTATCGGGCGGCCAAGCTCAAAGAGCCTCGATAGCCCGAGCTTTAGCCTCCGATCCGGAATTAATTTTCCTCGACGAACCCACCGCCGCGCTCGATCCTATCCTTAGCGACGAGGTTTTAAGCGCAGTTACCCTGCTTAAGCAAGAGGGCCGTGATTTTATTTTTATCACCCACGAAATTTCCTTCTTAAAAGAGTTTGCCGATTATATCATCTTCCTTAAAGATGGCAAAATCTATGAGCATGGCGATATCAGCCATTTAAAAAACCCCACTACCAAGGCCTTAGCAGAATTCTTAAAAATTCATTAGGAGTATTTATGAATATAGCAGAAATTTATCAAGCCTTCAATCAAATAGGCTGCCTAACTTTTAGCACTGTCGATAAAGATGGTATACCCCATAGCCGTATTGCCCATTTAAGAGCCTATGATGAGCAGGGCATTTACTTTATGACCATGCATACTAAGGATTTTTATCGCCATTTAAAGCATAATGGCCAAATATCTTTATGCGGCCTAAATGCCGATAGCCAAGTTAAGCATGATGAGCAGGGCTTTCCCATTTTCGACCTCGGCTATGCAATTAGAATGAGCGGCAAAGCCCAAGAAGTAAGTATTGCCGAAATCAAAGCTAAAAACAATCCCCTCTTCGATTTTTGCCTTAAAGATCAGCAAATTTACCCGGCTATGGTGGTCTTTTGCATTAGCGAGGGCTATGGCGATATTTTTGATTATGATTTTCATAAGCAAAATCGCTCCAATAAGCTTAATCGTAAATATTTTGCTTTCGGTGGCGCTAAAATCAAATATAAAGGCTTAACGATTAATCAAGAACAATGCATTGGCTGCGGCAAATGTTATAAAAAATGCTCTTTTGCGGCCATCAAAGAATTGAACAATAAGTATACCATAGATGTCAACCACTGCGATGAATGTGGCGATTGCCTAATTGCCTGCCCGCTAGGGGCAATCGAAGCCTAAAAAAACTATTGCAATTTTGCATATTTTAAGGTAAAATATAATAAAGATAAATATTTCAACCTCAGCCCAATCACAACAACAACAACAACACTATAAATACCGAAAGAGGGATTTATATGCAATTATCTGAGCTTGAATATTTATGTATTAATTGTATGCAAGGCATTACTCAAAACGGGGTTTGTCCGCTTTGCGGTTTTGTTGAGTCTAATTATACTCCATCCTTAAACCACCTGCTACCGCGCACCATATTAGCCGGTAAATATATGCTGGGCAAGGTTTTGGGCGAAGGGGGGTTTGGCATTACCTATTTAGGTATAGATCTAAACCTCGATTTTCGTGTGGCCATTAAAGAGTATTATCCATCCGGCTTTGTTAGCAGGGAAAGTCATACCAGCAGCACAATTATGCCCTTTCAGGGCGAAAAACATAAATTTTTCCAAAAAGGCAAGGATGGCTTTATTAATGAAGCCAAAAATTTAGCCAAATATCGTAATATGAGCGGTATTGTTTCGGTAAATGATTTCTTTTTAGAAAACGAAACCGCTTATATTGTTATGGAATTTATTGATGGCATTACCTTTAAGGCCTATTGCGCCTCGCAAGGCGGCAAACTGCCGCCGGATCAGGTCTTTGGTATGTTAAATTCGGTTATCACCTCCTTGGCCGAGGTGCATCGCTCGGGCATGATTCACCGCGATATCAGCCCCGATAATATTATGTGCACCGCCGATGGCCAATTAAAGCTGCTCGATTTTGGGGCGGCACGCAGTTTTGTAGGTGGCGATAATAAAAGTTTATCGGTAATGCTTAAACCGGGCTATGCGCCGGAAGAACAATATCGGTCTAAAGGCCAGCAAGGCCCTTGGACGGATGTTTATTCGATGTGCGGCACCATCTATAAAGCCCTAACCGGCATCACCCCCGACGAGGCCAGCGAGCGCCTGGTAGAGGATACCCTAAAGCCGCCTTCGGCTTTAGGCATAGCTATTAATCCCCAGCTCGAGCAGGTGTTAATGCATGGTTTGGCCACTCGTCATAATAATCGTATCCAAAGCATGGATCAATTATTGGCCGGATTTTATGGCCATCCTAGCCCGGGGCAGGCTCATAACTCCTCTACTCAACCGTTATATTCTCCACATACCGGCTATCAAAATAATCAAGAGCCTTTTTCGCAAGCGCCAATGTCGCAAGCCCCTTTAAGCCAGCAACAAGAGAGCTATCATCCCGGCCATGACGATAATCGTTTAGATAAAATGCCCGCTAAATCGGCAGGCAAAAGCAAGTCTAAGGCAATTACCATTGGCGTAATAGCCGCTTTAGTGGCAGCAATTATTATTGTTATTGCGGCAATGAACAGCCGCTATGATACGGTTGAGGGCATCTGGCATGTAGCGCAAATAGTGGATAGCGAGGGACAAAGCTATACTTTTGCCGAGTTTGTCAGCGGCGCAGGTGTAAATGAATATACTAATCCCCAGATGTACTATCAATTTACCGATCAAACCCAATGCTTTATTTATAATTTTGGCAATCAAACCGAGGGCAGCTATACCCTAGACGAGATGAATTTGCTGATTGAAATAGATGGTTTTTCATTTAGCGGCGTCTATAATCCTACGGATAGAGAAATTTGGATTTATGATAATGCTAATAATTTGCGCTATCAGCTAACTAAATCTAATCTTAGTGTGGCGGATATCCAGCTAGAAGCGGAGCTTAGTCTTGGAGCTACCGCTAATGCGGCCGAGGAAGATGCAGCTGCCGTAGCGGAGCAGCCGATAGCTGAACTTGATGCAGAAGAACAGCAATTTTATGCTGAAGCTACTCAATATGTCCTAAATACAAGGGCTAATTTTGAAGACTATACACTTGTAGAGGATCATAGTAATGATGATTATGCCTATTTTGATGGCGATGAGCTGAAAACTATATTGTTGCCACCGGAAACCGATGATCAAGATTTCTATGCATATCATTTCCGGGATGGCGCTTTATTATATGCCAAGTTTACCGGTACTACTGATGCTGACGAAATTTATTTTGATCAGGGACAGATCCTAACCTGGAATTATTACCCAGACAAGAATGATACACAATACCAAACAGTTACCACCGAGGAAATGGACTATGATTCATGGGCCGATACAATCATCGCAGATAGCAGCAGCTATGAGGAGCATTTCCGCCAATTAGAGCAAGAAAGCGAAGCTAATCAGCAAGCCTATACATTTATATTTGATCAAATTAATCTTTTAAGTTATGAGCAAATCATAGAGTTAGAGCACAGAATACTTAGTATGGTTGCCCTCTATAATGCTGAGCTAATTTTTGTATTTGCTAATGATATTCCTGATGGTAATATCGAAGCATATATCAATAATCAATTAGACTTAGGCAATATTGGCTCAAAAGCTGATGGTATTATTTTTGGTTTAAACACAGAAACCCGTCAATATGCCACAATAAGCTACGGTTTTGCCCAAGATATCAATATGGATCAAATCATCGAGGTTATCATGCCTCTATTACAAGATGATGATTATTATTCAGCTTGCGATACCTTATTAACAGAAATTGAGCTAGCCTATCATGCCATCCTTAACGGCACTACTTCTAGTGGTCAAATTGAAGAGGAAGCGTTGCCAATTTTTAGCATGGATCAAATCACCTATATTGGCGGCACATCTTCTTTAACAGAAGGCAGTGTAACCCATTCTTCCGATCGTATTTTAGATGGCGATCATAGCACGGCCTGGTCGGAAGGGGTAGCCGGCAATGGTTATGGCGAGGGAATCACCCTTAATTTTGCCGATACCTTCCAAATTAGCGGCCTATATATTCGGGCAGGCTATCATAAGTCAAGCAATACTTACTATAATAATGGGCGTCCTTCGCAGCTTACCTTTACCTTTTCAGATGGATCTACCGAAACCCATCGCCTGGCTGATATAATGGAAAGCCAGCTAATCAACTTTAATCAACCCAGAATAACCAGCTCACTAACAATGACAATTGATGATGTTTATCCCGGCTCAACCTATCAAGACACCCTAATCACCGAGATTTATATTAATAATTGATAGCGAAAGTGAGGCAATTATGATCAAATATTTATGCTTAATAATGATGCTTTTGGGTTTAGCCCTAAACACGGCCTGCAATTTTGCCATCCTGGAGCAAGATAGCGGCTCTACCCTACCCGCCCCGGAGGCTAGCGAGCCTTTAGCGGCAGAACCAAGCCTAATTGCCGACGAGGCCGCTTTAGCCGCAGCAGATTCACAATCATCCGAGCAGGTAGCTCCCGAGCAGGAATTAATTGCCGAGCTAGTACCTATGGCCGAGGCCGAGCCCGAACCGCAAGAAGAGCCATTTATCCCCCCCGATCCGGTGGATAATGAGGAATTTGTTAAGATAAACGATTATATTCCCACTATATTTGTGGATTTAAAGTATGCAACCACCGATAATTTTACCGGCGAGATAATTTATCAATTTGAGGATGCCTATTTACGTTATGGCACGGTAGAAAAGCTGATGGCAGTGCAGGCTAAATTGCAGGAGCAAGGCCTATCTTTAAAGATATGGGATGCCTTCCGCCCGGTTGCGGCTCAATTTAAGTTATGGGAGGTTTACCCGGATGCTACTTATGTGGCCAATCCCCATAATGGCGGATCTAGCCATAGCAAGGGAAACACCATAGATATCACCTTAACAGATTTGGATGGTAATGAGCAAACGATGCCGACTGGTTTCGATGATTTTTCCACTTTAGCCAATCGAGATTATAGTGATTGCAGCGAGGAAGCAGCAGCAAATGCTCGCTTATTGGAAAACATAATGGCGGAGTATGATTTTAATGGTTATTGGGGCGAGTGGTGGCATTATAGTGATAATGATTGGTATGCAACCGATAGCGAATTTAACCCTATTGCACAGAGTGCTCCAGAAAATGAAGGTAGTGAAAATACTTTTTAAAAAACCCAAAAAAAAGCTTGCCAAAAGCGCCCAAGTAGCGTATAATAGATAGGTAGCCAAAACACGCGCGTGTGGCGGAACTGGCAGACGCACTAGACTTAGGATCTAGCGGGAAACCGTGGGGGTTCGACTCCCTTCACGCGCACCA
>CAYJPF010000109.1:0-8965 GCA_964372025.1 uncultured Peptococcaceae bacterium
TTTCGGCCTTCAACACTTTTAGGACGATCGTGGATAGTATAGTCAATATTTAAATGACCGCATTTTGTATCTTTTTTCTTGCCATGATGCTTTTTTCTGCGTATTCTGAGATAATTTCGTAAACTCTTATCCAAGGTGCCATCTTTAATAGCTCGATATATTGTTGCAAAACTTATGCTGTATCTGCTCTTTTCATAGCGGAGGCGATTTGAAATTTGTTCCGGCGACCAGGTTTTTTTTAGTAGCTCTGTCACTTTTTCATTTAGACCAGGATCTATCAGTTTCTTTTTTTGCACACTTAGCTTGCGCCTTTGCTGATAGTTTTTCTCTGCCCTTGATGGTGAATACGTGTTTCTAGATCCATTTCGCCTTATCTCTCGGCTAATAGTAGATTTACTACGATTTAATTCTTTGGCAATCACCTCAATTGTTTTGCCCTCGATTATATTTTTATATAGACTTTCTCGTTCTTCTGTGCTAAGATGTTTATAACAACTCATATTCCAACCTTCTTTCTGTTTGGTCGCACTTACAGTATATCAGGTTTTTTTATGAGTTGTTATATTTTTTTTGTTGCACTTCATTATACAATCTAAGGTAAAATTGAGTAAAACTTTTTAGTCTAATTTGCAACTTTTAACCTTTATAAAATGGATTAGCTCGTCTTAAAAGGTCGGTTTTTTGTTTCAGTATTTTTATCGTATGATCTAGTTGATCTTTAGTATTGCCATGGCCAAAGGAAAAACGAATTGCACTGTTTAAACGATCATTGTTTAACTTCATTGCCCGCAAAACATGCGAAGCATTTGTCGAGCCCGAAGAACACGCCGAACCCGAAGAGCAGGCTATGCCCTCTAAATCCAAATAAAGCAATAATGCTTCGCCTTCCACATAATCAAAACTTAAATTAGCATTATGGGGCAAACGCATGGTTAAGTGGCCGTTTAAATAACTGCCTTCAATATTTTGCAATACTTGGTTAACAAAATAATCGCGTAAACCCTTAAGCATCTGTGCATCCTGCTGCCAGTTTTGGGCGGCAATAGCCGCCGCTGCCCCAAATCCAACAATGCCGGGTAGATTTTCGGTACCGGGGCGCAAACTTTTCTCTTGCCCACCACCATGTACCAGGGGGTCAAGCTCCAAATCAGCACGCTTATATAAAGCGCCCACCCCTTTAGGGCCATTGATTTTATGCGAAGAATAACTTAGTAAATCAATATCCAAATCCTTAACATCAACCGCAATTTTAGCCACCGATTGCACTGCATCCACATGAAATAAAGCACCATGATTATGGCTTAAATCAATTAGCTCTTTAAGTGGGTTAATAGTCCCTACCTCGTTGTTTGCATGCATTATGCTAACCAAAACCGTATCCGGACGCAAAGCCGCATCCAAATCATCAACCGCCACCTGACCAAATTGATCAACCGGCAAAACTGTTAGCTCAAAACCATGAGCCGCCAAATATTCGCAGGCATCCAATACCGCATGATGCTCCACCGCCGAAGTAATGATATGCTTGCCTTTGCCCAGCTCCAAGGCATGATGCGCCGCGCCAATAATAGCAATATTATCCGCCTCGGTGCCGCCCGATGTAAAATAAATTGTAGATGGATCGGCATTAATCAACGAGGCTACCTGGCCTCTTGCTTCTTCTAAATAATTTTTTGCCTGACGTCCAAAACTATGAATGCTGGAAGGATTACCAAAATTATTGCTCAAAAAATTACTCATCGCCGCTATAACCTCCGGCAAAAGCGGCGTGGTAGCAGCATGATCAAAATAAATTTTTTCCATGTTCATCTCCCAATTATACTATAATCTATATTTTTATTTTCATATTTATATCTTGCAAAATTGTAGACAATTTATCACAAGTAAAACAACAAAAAAACAGCAGCAAAACATCAACTAATCATCACATTCTTTTTCCTTGGCAATTAGGTCGGCCAAGGTATAGCTGGCCAAAACATCACTAACCGCTTTTTGAATTTCCTCCCACATAAAGCGGCTGCCAAAACCACATTTACGATCGCAACTATCGGCCTCGTCCTCGCTTACGCAGGTTGTTAAGGCCAAGGGGCCTTCTAAAGCCCTAAAAATTTCCCCGGCACCAATTTCCTCAGCCGGAAAAGCCAAATAATAGCCACCCTGTGCACCACGGCTGCTCTTTACCAAGCCGGCTCGCTTTAAAGGCACCATCAATTGCTCCAAATAACCCTCCGATAATTGCTGGCGCTTGGCAATCGCCGATAAAGTTATTGGCCCATCCTCGCCATGCATGGCCAAATCCAGCAGCGCTCTTAGCCCGTAGCGGGCCTTTGTTGATATATTCATCGCAAACTCCATTCCTTAGTTGGGCAATAGACATTACTTCACTAGGAATAGTATAAGCCAAACTTAAGGGCTTGTCAATATATTTGCTTCTTCTATATAAATATATTTGCAAAATTCTTCGTTTTGATGTACAATTTAAAAAAGACATTAATTTAAGGAAATTTATGATTGCAATTATTAGCGATACGCGCTATCGAATGGCGCCGGCTTTGATTAGATGCTTGGCCGAAAATGGGGTGCGCATAATTGCTTGCGAAAGCGATGATTGCCAAAATAATCCCGCCAAACCGCCGCTGGGCTTTTACAGCAAATATATTAGCGAGGCGCATTTTTTGAAAAGCTCCTGCTATAGCGATGACTTACTGGCCTTATGTCATGATATTGGCCAGCGCTATAATCAAAAACCGGTACTAATGCCAATTGGCGCCCATACCCTAAATTTGCTGGCCGAACCTAATTTTAGGCCGCAATTAGCAAAGGCGGCCAACTTTATTAGCCCCGACCTGGCTGCCCTTAACCTGCTAAATGATAAGCAAAAAATGGCCGATTTAGCCAAAAGCCTAGCCATACCTTGCCCGGAAAACTTCGACGAACAGCAAATAGTAAGCTTTCCTTGTGTAATTAAACCGATATGCGGTGAAAAGTTAGGGCTTAAAGCCGCCGAACGTTATTTTATTTGCCATGATGATAATGAGCTTAAGCAGGCTAAAGACTATTTTGCGCCCTATCAAACAACATTGATAATTCAGCAATATTTATCGGGTGATGGCTTGGGTTGCTCGGTATTAGCAAACCAGGGGCAAATTGTAGACTTTATTTGTCATCGCCGTATTCGCGAATATCCTATTGCGGGCGGGCCATCTTCTTGCTGTGTTGCCGAGCATAATCCATTGCTAAAAGACTATGCGCAACGCCTTACTAAAGCAATTGGTTTTAGCGGATTAGCCATGTTCGAATTTAAAGAAAATGCCTCCGCTCAACCCTTTTTTTTAGAAGCCAACCCCAGGGTTTGGGGGTCTTTTCCGCTGGTACGGGTGGCCAAAAGCAATTTGCCGCTTTATTGGTTTTATCAAGCCTATCAATTAAGTAATCCTCAATTTAAAATTGATACATTAAATGCGGCAGCCTATCAAAATAAAAAAATGCAATTTATTTTTTCGGATTTAATGGCTGGCTTAAACTATTTTAAACAAGGCAGTTATCGTCGGGCTTTTTCAGCTTTAACGGACACTTTAAACCCTGTAGTTAAAGATGGGCTTTTTGAATTTAAAGACGCTAAACCCTTTCGCATCTATTTAAAGAGCATTATTAAGAGGCGTTAAAATGTTAAAAATTGATTTTCATGTGCATAGCAATTTATCGCCTGATGGCCGTTCTTCTATCGAGCAGCTGGCTTTAGCTGCTAAAAGGCGGGGCTTAGATGCGATAGCTATTTGCGACCATAATCTTTATGCTTTGCAAAACCTGCAACAAATAGAGGGTATTTACTTAATACCGGGCATCGAAATATCCAGCCACGAGGGGCATATTTTAGCCTTGTTTTGCAAAGATCAGCTGGATTTAGATAGCCTTTGCGCAGCTGGTTTACCACGCGCAACCACTGTTCTTGCCGCCATTGCCAAGCAAGGCGGCCTGGCGGTTGCGGCGCATCCCTTTGCTAGATCGCCAAATAACTTGTTGCTGGAAAATGTGGACATTATCGAAACAATAAATGCTCGCGCCACCTTTAAAAACAAAGCTGCTAATCAGCAGGCCATTGCCTATGCTCTTAGCAAAAACCTAATGCAATTAGCAGGCAGCGATGCCCATAGTGCCGCCGAAATTGGTAATGCTTATTGCCTAATTGATATCGAGCAAAGGCCGAATATGCCTGCTAGCGAGCTTCTCGACCAAATAAAATCCGCTATTTTGGCCGGGCATTGTCAGCCCATTTTAGATAGCAATACCAAGCATTATTTAAAAGGTTTATCCCAGCTACAAATGGCCAAACGCCGCAAAAACCTTAAATCGCTTATTAAAGCTTTAGCATATTTAATATATAGCATATTATTAGACATTTTTAAAAGGTAGGTTATAGTATGAGTTTAGTTACAAAAAGCATCGGGGTAGCTAAAAAGCTAAAACATCGCTACAATGACAGGATAAAAGCAGCTACCCCCATATATTTATCACCAGTACGGCGCATAGAGCAAGTGGCTCTAAATCAAAAATTCTGCGCCATGACCTTCGATGATGGCCCTTGCGCTTTGCCGCCCAGCGATGGCAAAACCAACAAGCCTTTAACCTTACATTTAGTGGAGGTTTTAGAGCAATTCGAAGCCAAAGGCACCTTTGATATTATCGGCGATACTTCGGAAAATTACCCGGATACACCAGGTAAAGAAGGTAGTGCCCTTTGGGGAGGTTTAAACTATGATCATTATCCCGATATCAATTTAGATGATCAAGGTGGTGCTAATAATTGTCCTGAATTAGTTACGCGCATTTTAAAAGGCGGCCATCAAATCACCAATCATACTTACTTGCATATTTTATATGGCAAAAAGCCTTTTGTTTATGGCAGGCGCAAATATTTAGGCGATATCGATTTGGTAATTGCCGATTTAAAGCGCCTAGATGATTTGCTAAATTTTAGACATCATTATAAGATGAAATTTTCTCGTCCGCCACATTATGTGGATAATATCGAGCCCAACCTTAATGCCTACGATGCCTTGGCGGCATTAAATTATCAATATTTAGCAGCTAGTTTTGATGGTGGAGGCTGGCTACCTTTGGCCGATTATCAGCAAGAAGTTCAAACTATGATTAATGCAATTAAGCAGGCCTTAGATGCCGATCCACTGGCTTTATGCGGCCAGATAATTTTTCAAAAAGATGGCTATAATATGGCCAGGCGCACCCCGGTGGCCGATGCTTTAGCCCAGCAATTGCAAATTCTTAAAGACTATGGCTATCAAGTTATCACCGTTGAGGATTTGTTACAAAAAGCCCAGTTTACTGATATAGCACCCGATCATAAAATTTACCCTTATGCTCTTAAGTTGCTCAATAATGGTTATTGTCCGGCTTTTAGCGATAATACCATTAAGCCGGATAAACCGCTAACTTTAGGCGAATTGGCAATGATGGTATACGGGCAGGCCGGCAGCGAAGTTCGCAGAATTGCTATAAAAAGCGCCAAAAAACATCCGATTTTTGGTACAAATTACAGCCACCCTTATAGCGGAGCCATCGAGCTTGCCATGGCCAATGATTTATATGCTAAAAGTAGTTCATTCAATATCGATCAGCCTGCTAGCATGGATGATTGCATCTATTTCATTGAAGGAGTAACTAAGCAGGTGCCACGCTTAAATGATTGTAGTCGTTCTGAATTTATGCGTGCTTTGGCAGAGTTTGCTTAGTCGCAATAATTTATGATCATAAAAATTACAAAACCAAAGATATTTTTGGCGATTATTCTAATAAGTTTTATCATACTTGCGGCCTGCCATTATCGCCCGGAGCAGGTATTACCGCAAAATACAGTGCATATAGCCATCCCTTACGAGGCCATGCTTTCTACTATCAACGAGGAATATTATAAATCTTGGCTGGAGGCCGAAACCGGGCTAAATATCGAATTTAGTTTTATTTCTCAAACATATACCGATGAATATTTGCAGATTTTATTCATGGGCGACTATCATCAAATTGATGCGGTTTTCTTTTCCGATAATACCGCTCCTACTATTAATGCATTGCAGCTTTATGGCCAAAACGGCCATATCATGCCCTTAAATAATTGGCTTGCTGCAAATGATACCTATCTGGAGCAGGCTTTTGACAATTATCAAAAATATGATTTGCAAGCGGCCCTAAGCGATAGCCGGGGCGATATTTACTATTTTCCGGCCTTGGACGACTCTCTTTTGGCTAGCCCCAGCCAAACGATGTGGATTAATATTGCTTGGCTGGAAAATCTTGGCTTGCAAATTCCCACTACCACTGCCGAATTTAAGCAAGTATTGACAGCTTTTAGCGAGAATTATCCGCAATCTATACCATTATTGGGTAGCGAGCAAAGCCTGCCTAACTCGGCTATCAGCTTTTTGCTTAATTCTTTTACTATTTGCGACCCCTATAATTATTATTGGGCGCAGGAAGATAATCAGGTGTTTTGGGCGCCAAGCAGCGATGGCTGGCGGCAAGGTTTAATCTATTTGCATGACTTGTATCAAGAAGGGCTATTTATACAACAAAATCTAAACTTTACCGAACGGCAATTGATAGCGATATGCAATGACCCGCGCGACCTGGTAGGTTCTTTTGTGGCTCAATCGGTATCGGATATTATATCAGAGCAATCGCCGCAATTAATTAGCCGTTTTATGGCTGTCCAGCCTCTTGCCAGCCCGAGCAGTGATGGTGTTGCTCTAGCTTATACCCAGCTACCGCTACCCGGGGGCATAGTATTGAATAATTCGGATCAGCAAGAGCAATTATTTAAGTTAATGGATTTAATGTGCAGTGACGAAGCCTTTTTAATTGGTCACTATGGCCAAAAAGGCCTGGATTGGGAGGATGCCAAAATAGGTGATATTAGCATTAACGGCAACCCTGCTGTGATATCGATTACAAACCTGGATTTTTTGCAACATCATTCCGAGATAGCTGCCATTGGTCCGTTTATTACCAATAGCGAATACGCCGATCATGTGGCCTGGAAGGGCTATCAGGTTAATCAAAGCGAATATTTGGATGCTCGAGCAGCGCGTCTTTACGAAAACTATTTAGTGCCGCAACAATTGCCGCGTTTAGATATTCTGATGCCCGAAAACGCAGATATTTACGAGCAATTATATGACTATGCAAATAGTTGGCTTATCGATTTTATCGATGGCACACAGGATATCGAGGATGATGAAGTTTGGCAAATATATCTGGACAATATGCAACAACTAAACATTGACCGTTTAGGTACAGAAATCGAACATGTATTGACTATCAATTAACTATCAATTAGATGAGGGAAATCTATGAAAACCATTCTTGATATGATAATAATTTTTGGTTTAATAATTGGCTTAAGCGCCTGCAGCGCATCAAAGTCCGAGCAAGAGGCCTATCTTGATAACTGGCAACAGGCCGCCGAATTAGATGATCAACAAACCAGCGAGCAGCTTTATCAGGCAGCTTTAAACGAGGACACTTTGATTGTATACAGTATCACCACCCGTATTTATGATGTAAAGGATTCGTTCGAAGCTGCATATCCAGGCCTTACAGTGGAGGTTTATGATATGAGGGTTTATGATATGATTGATGTGTTGCTTGATTCCTATCAAAATCAAGATTATGCTTGCGATATTGTGATTGCATCCAATGATGATGGCCGTTTAAGCAGCGAGCTTTTGCCGCCAAAAATCATCAATACTTATATCCCATGGGATATTGAGCCTAGCCTAATTAATAGCGCCAAGCAGGACTTATTATATTTTATAATCGAGGCCGAGCAATTATTTTACAATAGCGAGGTGTATGAGCAGTGCCCTATTCAAAACTGGTGGCAGCTAACCGAGCCGCAATGGCATGGCAAGGTGTACATGAATAGCCCCTTGCGCTCGCACCCGGCATACGCCCTGCTCTACGCCATAATCAACAATAGTGAAGCAATGGAGCAAGCTTATTTGGATTTATATGGCGAGCCGCTTAGCATCCCCGAAGGGCTTAGTGCCGGCCATGTTTTTTGGCAAAAGCTAATTGCCAATGGCCTAATTTTTACTACCAGTTCGAACGAGATTGTAGAGGCGATAGGCGCCCCCGGCCAAAGCGATCCGCCCTTGGGTTTTATGATATCCAGCAAAATAAGGCGTGTAGATATAGGCTTAAATGTAGCCACAGATTATGGACTAAGCCCAGTTGACGGCGTATATTCAGCCAATAGTATTTCGATAGCTGGCGGAGCAAAAAACATTAATACAGCCAAGTTATTCATCCGCTGGTTACTAGGCGAAACCGACGGCCAAGGCGAAGGCCTAAAGCCCTATTTACAAGAAGGAGTTTGGTCGACAAGAACGGATATAGAAAGCGCCGCCATCAAACAACTGGACGAAGTCAATTTTTGGCAAAACGATTTTAGTCAAATGCAAATTGAAAGAGAGCAAATCAACAGCTTTTGGGCAGAATTACAAAGTAATATTTAGACTAATTGTTGACACATATATAAATGAGTATATAAACATATATGTTGACATACATATTAATTGCTAGATTTGAGCATGAGCTTATGGGCTTAATTATAAAAGTTTTAAAAAAGTTTGTTAAAAAAACTTGTCAAAACGCATAATATGTGATATAATGATATGGTTGAATAGCAATCTGTTTTGTTCAAAATGCACATAAGTGCCTATGGTGAAGCAGAAATTAATATGTAATAGTTAAAAAGCATTTTAGCCGGTGTTTTGAAAATGAGCTAGCGCTCACAGCTTGCTCACAGTTATCCTAAAAATTAAATATTGATTTTTTATCGGGCAACCGATTAAAAATATATGGAGCGGTATCGAAGAGGTCATAACGGGGCTGACTCGAAATCATGTGATACGCCCCAAAAACTGAATATTTATACTATGGAGAAGTA
>CAYJPF010000110.1:0-8837 GCA_964372025.1 uncultured Peptococcaceae bacterium
CTTGCTATAGTCTGCGGTGTGCCCGAATTGGGCATTGTTCAGTAGGCATTAATTAATTCAATTTTTTTAAGAGGCTGTCGTAAATAAAACTATTTGCTACAGCCCCTTTTTTTTAAACAAGATTAACAAAATATGGTATATTTAAACCCTAATCTGCATAAATATAAAATTATGCCTAAACTTTGGCACAAATTGCTAAGAAAGGGTATTAAATATGAAAACTGTAATTTTAGCTGGGGGTTTTGGCCAAAGAATAAGCGCCGAAAACCCGGAAATACCAAAACCGCTTTTGCAAATTGGTAATCGTCCGATAATCTGGCATATTATGAAATATTATTCCGGCTTTGGCTTTAATGAATTTATTATTTGTTTAGGCTATAAGGGCCATTTGATCAAACAATTTTTTACTAATTACTATCTGGATAATGCCGATATTCATTTGGATTTTAGAAAGCAAAATCAGCCCATAACCATTAGGGATAAAGCTGAGCCCTGGCAAATTACCTTAGTTGATACCGGCTTAAATACCCAAACCGGCGGCCGCTTAGCTAGGGTTAAAGATTATCTTCAAGATCAAACTTTTATGCTTACTTATAGCGATGGCTTAAGCAATATCAACCTTGATAAGCTAATTGATTTTCATTATCAGCAGCAAAAAACCATAACTATTTCAGCCATAAGGCCTGCTAGCAACTTTGGAATTCTTGAAATCGACCATAAAAGCCAAATACGAAGCTTTGCCGAAAAACCGCCAACCAGCTGGATTAACGGTGGCTTTATGGTAATGGAAGCGGCTATTTTTGATTATCTTAAAGGCGATGATTGCCCGCTGGAAGCAGCACCTTTGCAAAATCTGGCCTTAGCTGGCCAGGCTTGCGCCTATCAGCATCATGGCTTTTGGCAATGTATGGATAATCCTAAAGATAAAAGCCTGCTTAGTAAATTATGGCTTACTAAGCAGGCTCCTTGGCAAATTTGGTAAATTAAAATATAAAAATTTTAACTAGCCCTTATTGATATCATAACTGATAATTATAGCCTACTCACATCTACAACAAAACATATACAATATATAACATGTATCAAGCTATTCAAGTATCTACAAATACACTGCCAGTTGCACAACCGTTAAAGTATGCATTATGCTACCTATTAATACAAATATATGCCAAATAGAATGCATATAAGCAACTTTTTTACCTAAGCCATAAAGCACAGCACCCAAGGTATAGGCTACGCCACCTAAAATCAAAAATAATACGGACAAAAAGTTGGTGTTTTCGATAAACCTGCCGATTACAAAAACAATAACCCAACCCATAGCCAAATAGCAAATCATCGAAAATATCGAGAATTTTTTAAGATCTATACTATTTAAAACTATACCCAAAATAGCTACTACCCAAACCACAATCAAAAAAACCAAACCTAAAGTACCACCTAAAGCTAATGATGTTATGGGAGTATAGGTGCCTGCTATCAGCAAAAATATGGCACAATGATCTAAAGTTTGAAAAACTTTTTTAGCCCTATTAATATTTAAAGCATGATAAAGGGTAGAAATTGTATACAGCAAAATCATCGAGCCGCCAAAAATTGCCACACTGGTTACCGTAACCCAATCTTTATTGCAATAAACCAGCAGCAATATCAAGGCCGTTATCGCCATCAAGGCCGATAAGCCATGCACAATTGCCGAAAAAATTTCCTCACCCAAACTATATTTGGGTAATCCCAGCTTAATTCGTTTGCTATACCAAAGTTCGCGCCGCGCATCACGGCTAAGATTGGCTGCATTTGCCATTTTTTCACCTCTTATCCTCAATCATGTTCCATTCAACTAACCTCTATTATACCCCTAAACCGGCTAAGATGCAAGCTTTAATATTATTGAATCTTCCCTACTCTACTACTTTGACGGCAATTGCCCAAGGTTTATCATTATCAAGACCGCTAGCAGGGATTAGCTTAATATATTGCTCTTGTTGCTTAAAGTAAACAAAATCGCCTTGATTTAGGCTTAAAAGAGTATCGATAGCCTCTGCCTTTACATTTAATTCTATATTTTCGGACAAAATATATATACCCGAAAACATACAGTTTAGATCAAAATCATCAGCCTGTTCAAGCGGCCAAATATCACCTTTTAAGCCCAAGGCCAGCATCAAATTAAAATCGGTGCAAGTGCCGCGGCTAATTGTATCATCGCTGCCCATAAAATAATTTTTTTGATAGGGCTGCAAAACTATCGGCTCCTGCTGATTATGAGTAAGCTCCATCTGCCCTTGCAAAGGCATGATATAGCGGCTATAAGCAGGCAGTTTAGTAAAGGTAGATTCCGGCAAATCTACCGTAGCCGAGGATATTCTAAACTTAAAATCACGCTCGCTATAAATGCTGGTTGGTGGATAAATATAAATTTCGCAAGTTTTGCCACCACTCCAGGTGCTAACTTGGCAATCATCCTTTTTGATTATCTGATAAATCATATGTGCCTCCAAATTTTTTTTAAATATATATATTATTTTACAGCATAATATGTTATAATACAAGTAGTTATTATTAATTGTATTATAAGGAGGGTTTTTATGTCTAATCTACTTGAAGTAACTAAAGATAATTTTGCCAGAGAAGTTTTGGAGGCTAATTTGCCGGTAATTGTTGACTTTTGGGCTGCATGGTGTGGCCCATGCAAGATGTTTTCGCCGATTATCGATAGCCTGGCCGCTGCCCATCAGGGTAAAATTAAAGTTGTTAAGGTAAATGTTGATGAGCAGCAGGAATTAGCTGCTAAATACGATATTATGAGCATACCCACCACCATTTTGTTTAAAGATGGCAAGCATGCAGATACCCAAACCGGGGCTTTGCCGCAGCATATGCTGGAACAATGGCTGCAAAAACAAGGGGTATTATAATTATGCAAGAAAATTTATACGATATAGCAATTATAGGCGGCGGCCCTGCCGCCTTAAGCGCTGCAGTATATTGTGCCCGAGCAGGCCTTAAGGTAGCTGTTTTTGAAAAACTAACACCGGGCGGTCAAATGGGTTTAACCGATCAAATTGATAATTATCCGGGCTTTGATGAGGGTATTAATGGCTTGGAGTTAGCTATGAAGATGCAAAAGGGCGCTGAGCGATTTGGTGCGCAAATAATTTATGCTGAGGTTTTAGGTGCTGATTTAAAGGCTAATCCTAAGCTTTTGCAGACTACAAATGGCGATTATCAGGCTAAAACTGTTGCTATAGCCGGTGGTGCACAGCCGCGCCGTTTGGGCTTACCCGAGGAAGAAAGCCTAATCGGTAAGGGGCTGGCTTATTGTGCGGTTTGCGATGGCATGTTTTATCGCAATAAAAAGGTAGCGGTAATTGGCGGTGGTAATGCGGCTTTGGGCGAGGCCTTATTTTTGTCGCGTATTTGCCAGGAGGTACATTTAATTCATCGTCGTGATCAATTCCGGGGTGGCAAATCCGAGCAAAAAGCATTGGAGCAGTGCACTAATATCCATTATCACTTAAATAGTAAGCCCTTGCAAATTTTGGCCGAAAAAAAGGTTAGCGGCATGATTATAGCTGATACAATTACCAATCAGGAAACCAGCTTAGAGCTAGACGGTGTTTTTGTGGCCATTGGCCATACGCCAAATAGTGCTATTTGGCAGGATCAGGTGGCCTGTGATGAACATGGTTATATTTTGGCCGACGAAACAACGAAAACCAATATACCCGGGGTATTTGCCATTGGCGATATTCGCCAAAAACCGCTGCGTCAAGTGGCAACAGCCATAGCCGATGGTGCTACTTGCAGTAAGTTTATTGAAGAATTTTTAAGTTGATTTTAAAAGGGGGCTGTCGCAATGCGACAGCCCCCTTTTTATATCCATGGAGGTTATCAGTTTCTTACTTGATATTTTGGGCTGTCTTGGCTTTGCCAAAAGGCGCCGGTTTTAAGCCTATTTTACTTCCTGCCAGCTTTTTTGTTGGGATTTTGATTTGCTTGCTTAGTTTTTTGGTAGGCTTAAAACCTTTTTAAGACCTTAGGGGCTCTGCCCCTAAAACCCCGCAATTTTTTGTAAAAAATTGAGTAAAACTTTATATTGCGACAGCCCTCTAAATTTTTAAGGCTGAGGTCGTTTTGGTTCGGGATTAATCTCGAAAGCAAAATCAGCCCTTTCTTCCGGCACTAATTTAGCAGCTATCACAAAACGATGATTATCACTATTATTGATATCATATTTATAAGAGCAGGTAGATAGCATTAACAACTTATCTTCAGGCTTAATTTGGCTATCAAAAATATACTCGCTACGGCTATTAATTTCGGCTATAAATTGCTCGGCATCCGTATTAAATGGCATTGGATTAATATAATAAAAACCAATATCGCTATAGAAAACTGCGCAAATCTCAAAACTCAATAACTTATCATCCACCGTTAAATATATATAGGGGTTCTCGGCCAAAAATTGAGGGTCTAAATAAATATATAACTCGGAAAAACGCTTATCCTGCGGATTTTCGCTGCCGCTGGTATGTCCGTAAATTACTGTATTTTCTAACAAGTTTTCCGGGCTGCTTAAATCAGCATACATATCGGCAAAATAGGCACCCCAGGCATCATAATCGCCGTTTTGATCATGGTTAAGATAAAAGCTATTATCATCAGTTTGCATAATTGGATGATTAATATCAGTATTAGGGATAGTTAACCAAGCCTTAGTATCGGGATTATTAGCCTTAGCGGCCAGCAAATCAGCCGCCTTATCCGAAGTAGGCCAACTGAATAAAGCCTCCGGCATAACCGGCTCGATTATGCTCGGCAGTGCAGGTTCGGGAGTTTCTTCCGGCTGCGCCGGCTCAATCACAGGCATCGGCGGCGCCTGCTCTAAGCTAGGCTGATTGATAAAAACAATTATCAACACAATTATTATTGCAGCTGCGCCTAATATTACTTTTTTGATTAAGCTCATATTTATTCTTCCTTTATGCAGTTAAATCATTACTATTTACAGATAGCTAATAATGACACTATTGCAACCATTGGCCATCAACATCTAATAATAGTGGATTATTTGTTACAAATTGCAAATCCGTGCTTAACTCTTGCTGATCATCGATTGCTAACATATATTGCCAAGATCCAACTAATTGTTCGTTTTGCTCTTTATTTAGCCCTACCAAAATCAGGCCGCCTTTAATAGCATAATCATTGCTGCTTAAGCCGCTGATTTGCTGCTGATTTAGCTGCTTAGGCGGATAGTCGGCCAGCAAATATTGGCCGGCCGCAGCTGCGGCATCTAGGCTATAATTTAAGGTTACCAATAAATATTGCGCACCGCTTTCATCCTCGATATAACGATAATCGCGGCTTAAATCTACGCCCTTAGCTGCGGCATTACTAAACTCTACCGCTTGATGGCTATAGGCTTTAGTCAGGCTAAAATCGTCGCTTGCAAGCTCAGGATTATGCCAAATATAATCTTGCCCCTGCTCTGCCTGCGCCAAAATCGATGCAGCCAACCATAAATCCCATAAATTATCATGGCCGAAAAAGTCTGCTTTTTGTGAGGTTGGGGCCAGCAAAGCTTCGATTAGCAATATCACATAGCTAAGCTGGGGATTTTCCCCTTGCTGCGCTTGAATTGGCGCAATTCGCCATAAATTACGCGCACTTTGACTATCATCGCCCAAAATTAGTGCCAATAATAAATAGGCCTGATCCAGCGGCTGATTATCCAAAGTAAGCAGATAATGCAAATCATTGATAATTGGATAATCCAAGGCGGCCAAAGCGGCATAGGCCTGGGCTTTAAGGCTAAAATCATCGGCGGTAAGCAGTATATTTTGCCAGTAAGCACCCAGGGCATTTTTATCGATCAAATCTAAACCAAAATGGCAGCTTAGGGCTGCTAAAAAGCTATATTGCAAATCCACATTACCTTTTAAAGTTAGCGCCAAACCACCATCATCGCGCATATAATCCTGTAAATTAGGCTGCAAATTAAGCGGCGCATCGCCATAACTTGCCCATAAGCTTTGGGCCAAGGCCTGGGCTAGAATTTGCCTGCTATCCACGCTAACTGCAAATAAATTTTGCCAAATTATATCCAGGGCTTGGGCAAAAGCAGCCTCGCCCATATAAATGGCAGCTGCCTGCGGCCAATCTTGATCAGCGCTTAGCTCTTGACTAAAGGCCTGCTTAAGCATATAATCATCATTATTAACAAGTGCTGTATCGGCTTGCTCCACCTTATAGCTTAATTCGGCAGCTAGCGGCAAGTTTTGCTCGGAAATGGCCGTAATATATAAATAATATTCGCCAGCAGGCGGCTCACTTAGGCTAAAATCGGCTTGGCCTAAATCATCGCTTATCAAGCTAAAATGCTGCTCAGCTTGCTTATTACGAGGCTGATTGGCCAATTCGGCTGCCAAATCGGGCGCAGCAAAGGCCTGATTAAGATTGTAAATTTCCATCAGCGGCTCATCGGGCTGATAATCCCGATCGGCCACCACAACCTCGATATAAGCATCAGCCAGCGGCTGGCCGGCAATATCCGTTATGATAAGTTCAAATTGATTTGAAGCCTGCTCAATCAGCTCAATCTCGCCTTGATAGGTACCGATAGCAGGCATTATATCTATTGGAGCACTTAAGCTATAGTTTTGGCCATCAAAGCTTACAGCTTGCCAATAAGTTCCGCTTAAATCCTGCTCGCTAAAAGTATCATTAATTGCGGTAATATCCCCGCTAAAGGGGGTAATTATATCTTGATTTACCTTAAATATCAGTGGCCTAAAATCAAGCGGTTGCTCTGTATTTAAGCTAATATGATAATTTTCGTCCAAACTATAATTTGGCTTAGCCGTGCTTAAACTTAAAATTGCATCTTGATAATCCAGGCTGTTAGCAGGCATATTGCTTGCATCATCAATATTTGCTGCACCTAAATAAAAATTATCGCTTAGTAATAATTGGCCGCTTTGCCAAATTTGCAATTGATAATCGCCATCCATTAAATAACCCAAATCAAAATTGTCCGCAAAGTAATGGCCTGTTAAAGGGGCATAATCTAAGAATATGGGCTGTTGATAATGGTCGGCCATTAAATAAACGCTAACCCGATCCCAATCCCAGCTTGCACCATCCAAACGCTGCATATAACCCCAAAAATCCAGCTGATATTGCCCCTGCGCATTTTGGCTAAGCGCCAAATCTAAATTACCCAAAATATCCGCTTTGGGCGGATTGGGATTGATATTTTGTTGACTGAAATCGCAAAGAACCAGCTCTTGCTGCTGATGGCTGATAATATAAATATCCTGATAACTAAAGCTGCTGCGCTGATTATCCTGAGCCAATAACTGATGATTTAGCTTAAAATCGGCCAGGCCAAGTTGATCGGTTGTCATTTCCAAATCGCCGCTATAGTACCAGATTTTAGCCTCGGCCGCTGCCCCGTCTTGATCATGCACCCAAACCAAGCTTTGGCCAGGCGCCTTAACCAAATAAGCCTTAAGCTCGCTAACCTGAAATAGTAAATCATAGGCTTGATCCAAATAGCTGACCCTTAATAAATAATAACCATTAGGCAGGATATCCGGCCAGCTAAAGCTATAGCTGCCATCTTCTTGGGGATAGGCATTTATGATTTGACTTTGGCTTAATTGCAAATCATTAATATCCAATAAAGTGGGATTTAAGTTACTCCATAATGGTTTATTATTATTTTGTTGCAAATTTAAAGCCGCAAAAGTTTCGGCATCGGCCAGCGGATAAAGATCGGCCTTAATCAAATATTCGGGGCTGATGATGGGGGTTGGCTGATCTGCCACTTGGTCTGCTTCTGCATCAGCCTCGATTACAGGTGGAGCAGGTGGTTCTTCAAAAATTTGGCCATTAAAGTTGGGGGTATCGCTTGGCAAAAAAAGCGGTATATTTAAATCGGGCAGCCATTTTAGCTCGGCAGTGCGGCTATCTGAAGGGGCGGTGGCAAAGCTAAAACTAATGCCTTCGGCCAGAGCCAAATCGCTATTGCTGGCTTTAAGATCGCTATCCACTTTAACAGTATAGACTGTAGCAGGCATTAAGCTTTGGTTGGGCTCAATAATAAGGCTATTAGCCTGTTGATAATAGCTATATTCAACAGCAGGCTCGATGCTAATATATTGGTCGATTTGATTAAGATTTAAGGGCAAGGCCTCATTAAAATTAAGGATAATTTTTTGATCGGGGTGCACATTATTTTGGGCATTAAGGGGTTGATGACCGCTAATTTGCAATTCGCCCTTAGTTTGATAAGCCCATTGCAAGGTATCCTGATCGGTTTGCAGGCTAAAGGTATAGGTTTGATTGGCATCAAGCGGTTGGGTGGGGGTGATTAGAATTTCGGCAGCGACGAGGCCTTGATGCACATTAATTTCGATTTCCGGGTTTACTTTTAGGTAGCGGCGCACGGTATTGGCGCTGATATCCTCATCAAAGCTAAGCATAAAGGCAGAGGTTACCTCTACCCCACTGCTATCGGATTGGGTGGCGGTAAGGGTGGTAGTGCGAGCTGTTTGCCAGGGGATTTCCTGAAAATTGGTTAAAAGCAAAACTGCTACAAAGGCTAGTCCTACTAAAAGCAAGCCAATGAGCCAATAAGTAAATTTACGCATAAAAATCTCCACATAACTAAATTACATAATAATACAATATATATTATATAATAAATGCCTTATAAAATCAAGTTTTAAGGTATAATGGCCAAAAATTGATCAATAAATATGTAAAGTTTTAGTCAATTTTTTACAAAAAATTGCGGGGGTATTGACCTAGCTGGGTTTAGCTAAAGC
>CAYJPF010000111.1:0-8740 GCA_964372025.1 uncultured Peptococcaceae bacterium
TTTATGTACAATATTTAAACGCCATAAATGTACATTTTCAGAACGTTATTGACAATTTAAATATTGACTATACTATCCACGATCGTCCTAAAAGTGTTGAAGGCCGAAAAATTACCGGTCATTTTGAAAGTGATTCTATTAGAGGCCATAAAAACAGTGGCTCTATTGGAACTCATGCTGAACGTAAAACCCGTTTTCTGGTAGGCCACAAAATGCAGAACCGAACTGCTAAAGAGTATAATGATACTGCACTTTTGAAGCTTGCTGCACTGCCGCCTCAAAAGATAAAATCTTTTACTGTAGATCATGGCAAAGAGTTTTCCATGCATAGAGAGTTTGGCCAAGCTCTTAACTGCAAAGTATATTTTGCAGACCCCTCTTGCCCCCATCAGCGAGGCACAAATGAAAACACCAATGGCCTATTAAGACAGTTTTTCCCAAAACGCACTTCATTTGCAGATATTTCTCAGGATGATGTTGATGCTGTTGTTGATTTGTTAAACAAAAGACCTCGCAAGTGTCTCGGCTGGAAAACCCCTTACGAAGCCTTTTTTAACAAAGTGTTGCACTTGACTTGACAATTCAAGGTAAAAAATTGAGTAAAACTTTAAAAAAAGCGTTAATGCTACAGTTCCCTTTTATAGTTAATTTAATGTTTGGCAAGCAATTAACCAACTAACCCTTTTTGACGATTAAATTTTTTGATTAATTCAGCCGAATTAATTTCGCAAATTATATCATTATTATCTAGGGTATGGCTTAGGGTTAATTGTTTGTTTTGGAGCATAATCTCGATTAGTAGCTGGGCAAATAAGGGGTTTTTAATTAAAAATGGCCCCAAGGTATTGGTAAAGATAATATTATTTTGGCAAGCTCCCTCATCGGATTCGCCAAAATTGCCATGCCCATAAATAATTTTGCCTAAAGGCCGAGCATTGCTGCCTAATTTAGCATCAATAATTTGGATTTGATTGCCGATAATCTCGAGCTTTTGGCCGGTAAAAAATATGCTGCCATCCAGCTCAAACCAAATATCATCGCCATAAACCTTTTCGCGCTCCAAACAAACCATATCTAATAGGCCTAAGCCTAAAAAGTCTTGCTCATCGCCAAAACGAGCTGTTTTTTTGGCAAATAAACAGCCGCTATTGCCGATAGCCAAAATTGGCTTTTTTTCGGATAAATAGGCCTCTAAACCGGCTATTTGCTTATTTAAGGCCTCGATAATTAAAGGCTGGCAGCGAATTTCGCCGCTACCAAAAAATAATAAATCGGCTTGTGAAAAATGGACAATTTCATCAGGGGAATTAATGCGCTTAATCTCCATTTCCACGCCCAAAATTTGGGCGATATGGAATAAGGCCATTATATTACCCCGATCTCCATGTAAATTAAGAATATCAGGATACATCCAAAATATAGTTAATGAAGGATTTGTTTGTTGTTCCATTATAAAATTCTCCTTATAAAGTGCCTGTATTAATCGTTAATATCTTGGCTATTATCGGCATCCGGCTGCGCTTGCTCGCTAATATCTAGGGCATTGGCTACTTGTGGCTCAGCCACTTTAGCTGCGGCTGAGCTAGACAAAGCATTCTTTTTGACAAAAGCCGCTAAGTCCTCGTATTTTTTTAGCCAGGTAATCAAATAGATATTATCGCAATCATGCTTGGCCAATTCATTTAAAATTGTTTGATCATCATTAGAGGTAATTACCGTGATATGCTCGGGATCAACACCGGCATATTGTAAACGTAAAGCTGTATCATAACATACAGTTCCCGAAAAGCAAATATAGTGGACTATATCGGACTTAATCAAACTATCAAAATCGCAATCATAGGCATAAAAGGTGTTGGTATAAAAGGGCTCAAAATCGGTTAGCTCGTCTAAACCAAGCATAAATATTTTAGGCTTATGGTCGGCCGCAATATGATTTAAGGCGCTTTGTAAAGTTTCGGGATTTTCCTGCTTCATCCTTAAATACTTGATTGTTTTGCTGCCAAATTCAATATTTTCCATGCGGCCGCCAATATTTTTAAAAGTATTAAGCGCCTTGGCAATTAAAGGCTCTTCGATATCGAATTGTTTGGCAATAGCGATAGCTGCGCTGTAGCAATATAAAAAGTGCGGGGCTGCATAATTAAAATGGAATTTGGAATTTTTATAATTAAAATATTGCTCATTAAAATCAATGGCTTTGATTTGATAATCGGGCTTTTCTTGCGAGGCAAACTGGCAATTTGGGCAGCTAAAGTTACCGATATTGGCCAAATTATAATAGGCAAAATCAAGACCATGACCACAATTAGGGCAAGGCATAGTTACCGACCAAAAATCGTTTTGCTCAAAGCTGGCTGCATGATGCGCCACACTGTAAAAAATGGTCTTGCCGGCAAAATTACTTAAATGAGCAGATATCGGCTCCTCATTATTTAAGTATAAACAAATATCTTCATCTAAAACAGATTTAATTTTTCGATAGATAATATTAGGCTCACCATTACGCTGTACCTGGTCTTTTTGTATATTTGTAATGCAAATATGCCCCGGCTTTAATTGCGCGGCAATTAATGGCAAAAAGCGCTCGTCGGTTTCGAGTAGGATATAATCTTTTTTGATATTGCCTGCTAGTGAGGCATAACGCAAAAGGCTGGTAGCTACCCCGGTGATAACATTCGCCCCTTCGATATTTACCGCCAAAGGTTTTTGAGCCAGCTCGAAAATACGTGCCACCAAATTGGTGGTGGTAGATTTGCCATTAGTGCCGGTGATAAAAATAGTATTTTGTGGTTTAATATTACCTAAATGAGCAATAAGCTGGGGATCTATCTTCATTGCTAAGGCACCGGGTAAATTTGTACCTCGCTCTTTGGCTATCAGTTTTACGGCAAATAATGATAATTTACCCAACCATAATGCTAATAAAAAGCGCATAAGCCCCTCCTAAACTTTGTTAAAATGCTATTACTACTATTATAACTAATTATCTACAGTATAACAAGAAAAAAATGTCTGATTTTATCGAATATAATAATTATTATAGCAAAACTTGCATAATACTATAAAATGCCGCCTGCACTACCCCCCAAAAAGTATAACGCTCCATTTCCTCGGCGGCCAATAAATCGATATGGGTTAGTATCCCCTGCCCATTATCAAAAGTTGCACGGCCAATTATCTGATCTTTTAAAATAGGGGTAGATATTTTATCGGGAATATCAAAGCTTGGTTCGCCTAAATATTCCGTATCAATAGGCGTAAGTATTTTGACATCATTACCATATAAGGCATTAATCATATCACCCTGCCCATTCACCACCGGTATTTTTGTAGCAATTTCTCCAAATAAAGCTACCGTTTGCAAACTATAATTATCAAAACCAAAATCCAGCATTGCCGACATATCGGTATACATATCCTCCGAATTTAAAACCACGCCAATTAAGCGCATGCCATTGCGAGTAGCCGCACCAACCAGGCAGCTACCGGCCGGGTTTGTATATCCCGTTTTAACGCCATCGGCACCGCTATATTGTTGTAACAAATTATTATGATTAAAGAAGGTTCTATCATATTCATTATCCTGCCAGGGCATGGTATAGCCATCGGCGGATATCAAGGTATTAAACATGGGGTTTTTGATGGCCTCACGTGTGATAAAGGCCAAGTCATAGGCCGAGGAATAATGCTCATCATCATGCAGGCCATGGGGATTAGTCCAATTGCTATCGCTTAGGCCTAATTCCGCCGTGCGTGCATTCATTAAGGCAGCAAATTCTTGCTCGGTACCTGCTACAGCCATTGCCAACGACTGAGCAGCATCATTGGCCGAGCGCAGCATGGTAGCGTATAGCAAATCCTCGATGGTATGGGTTTCGCCCGGCTCCAGCCAAATACTGGATTCGCCCACATTGGCAAAATCCTCGGGCAAGGTAAAAGTTTGCTTCAAATCGCTAAAATGTTCCAGGGTAAGCATGGCCGTTAATATCTTGGTAGTGCTGGCCATTGGCAAACTTTGATGCTCATTATGGGCATATAAAACCTGGCCACTCTCGGCATCTATTAAAATGGCCGCCGCTGCATCTACGTTTAAGGTTAAGGGCAAAGCGCTGCTTGCAGGGGCATCAGGTTCTGTAATTGCAGTTTCGTCTGATTGATCTAAATTTTCGGTTTCGTCCTCGGCTGCCCAAACGGTTTGATTGAGGGCTATTATCAATAAAAAGGCCAGGCTAAGGCCAATAAATAGTTTTTTCATTTTATATCCTCGATATTAATTAGTTTTTTCGGCAAAACACCTAAAATATCCTTAAATAATACAATTTCTTGAATAAAAAAAATAATCCTGCCCTTTAAGCAGAATTATTTTTTTTGACAATGCAATTATTTAATTTTTAGCTTCCGGATTAGGCAAAAACTTTTTAATTTGCTCGGCTAAAAGCGGCACCGCTTCGATAGTTTTATCTAAAGAAGTTGAACCGGAAACCGGTATTAAACGGACACTATCCTCCTGCAAAACCAAAAAAGCCATTGGTTGCAGGGAAATTCCAGCACCGCTACCACCGGCAAAAGCAATATTTTCGCCTTTAATTTTGGTGGCATATTCGCCGCCACCTGCAACAAAACCGCAGCTAATCTTAGATACAGGTATTACCGATACCCCATTATCGCTTTGAATTATATCGCCAATAATTGTGTTAACATCCAAAATTTGTCTTAAACTATCCATCGCCGTTTTTAATAATTGCTGAATTTCGTTTTCCGTGCTCATTTTAGCCTCCTTTGTAGGTATAGCAGCATTAATCCTTTAAGAATAATATCACCTAAATAGATACGAAATATGCACTTAAATTGATAATTATCCTTATTATTGCAGGCAATTAGCGGTATTTGGCTATAACCTTCTATTATGCTAAAAAGCGGAGCTAAAGTTATATGGCTAATTGCGTACAAAATACCTACTTTTATGGCCGTAAAAGCATTGTCAATTTGAAGTTGAGGACAATTTATTATTAATTGCTTAAGATAAAGGCGCTTAAGTAAAGCCCTGCGATATTTAAAAGCAGCTTTAAGCAGATTATTTGGTTTTTTATGGCCGGATGAATTAAGCTTAAAACTTAATTCAGGCAAGCTATACTTAAGCTGCTCAAAGGGAAAGATGATAAATGATAGAGTATTGTTTTTGATGCAAATTTTGATATTAATTTTTATAAAATATATTAATATCAACACAAGAGTAATCAAAAATATTTTCATTAATACCTCGTAATTAGTAGCTGCTGTTGATATTAAATGTTGACAGCAAATTAATTATGATTATTTTGAGCATATTTTTTGATCTTATGCAGAATATTAGTTTTTTTGGATGCTTGGCAGCTTTTCCCCTGCAAATTTTGCTTAAATTAACAAAAAGCAGTTGATTTCTGCTAAAGAAAAGGGGTTTATGATGGCTAAGAACATATATATTGGCATAAACAATGAGGCAAGGCAGGTAAAAAATATCTTTATCGGCTTAAATGGCAAGGCTCGTAAAATTAAACATGCTTATATTGGCGTAAATAATTTAGCCAAAGCATTTTATAGCTTTGATCCGCAAATTTATAAGTATAGCCAAAGCTTAAGTAGTATTTCGCCCGGCTTTTTTAATGCAGCTAATGCCGACCAAAAAGGGCATGCTGCTTTTATTGCTTACTTATCGGACATAGATAGCCCCAATACCTTAGCAACAAAAGGTTATTATTATAGTACAACTTTAACTAGAAGTAATATTTTTTTAACCACGGCAGTTAAAAACAGTTGTGGTAGCGGAATTGGCGATTATTTATTATTTGCCGGTGGCCAAAATAGTGCTGATACTGCTATAAGTAATTTAACTGCGTTTAGAACAATTAGCCGTGCGCGCAGCACCCCTACCGCATTAACTACAGCACGAGCAAATATTAGCTCGGCAAAAGCCGCAAGTAATTATTGCCTATTTGCCGGTGGACAAGCAAACGCTAATTATTATGCAACGGTTGATGCCTATAATACCAGCTTAGCGCGCTCTACGCCTAGTGCCTTAACTACGGCTAAGGCGTTAGCAGCGGCAATTGGTATTGCTAATAATGCCTTTATTTTGGGCGGCTATAATGCTAGCGGCAATCACAATGGTTTTGATATCTATTCAAATAATTTAAGTAAAAGCACAGCTAGCAGTCATCAATACTATCAAAAAAAATATATGGCAGCTGCTTTGGCCGGCAATATTGCGCTTTTTGGTGGCGGTATTGATAGCCAAAATAATTTTAGTAGCCAAGTTATCCCCTTTACCGGCCTTGGTGTGCGTATGGGGGAAGTTAGCTTAAGCCAACCAAAAGCCTATATGGCAGCCGCTTCGACGGCAAATCATGCT
Organism: uncultured Peptococcaceae bacterium; assembly: GCA_964372025.1. Lineage (GTDB taxonomy): Bacteria > Bacillota > Dehalobacteriia > UBA4068 > UBA4068 > CAYJBP01. Next base: position 6,392 of record CAYJPF010000111.1, read on the forward strand.
TTATTTGGAGGTGGTAGCACAGCCAATAATCAGGCAAGTGCTATGGTAGAGAGCTTTAATAATAGCTTAGTTAGAAAAACCCAAACCCCATTTACTTATGCCCGAAAAGAGCTAAGCGCAGCTAAAGTTGGTGATTATATTATGTTTGTTGGTGGTAATCATAGTTTAGCCACGGATATTCCGGAATTATACTATGAACAATAAAGGAGGAATTTTTAATGAAAAAGATTGAGTTTTATGATGGCAGCAAAACCTATATGTATCCCAATGGTGAAATAGCCAGCCCCGAACGGGTGCAGGCGGATTTTCCGGCCTGTTTGCTGTTTCCGCATATTGTGGAAACTGATAGTGCCGGGCAAGTATTATTTGCTTTAGAAAACCTGGCGGCTGTAGCTTCGCTTTATGATTTAGATAGCGATTTAAGTGCAGATTTAGCTACAGTAGATACATCAGTACAACCTGCAATATTAAGTGGTGATTTTGTGCAAGCAAAGTCATTGATGGGCGAAAATGAAAGCCATAGTTTAGGGGAAATTGCCGAGCCAATGATGGCATCTGAAAAAGTAGACTTAAAGAGCCAGGCTTTGCCTTTAATCGCAAAAATTGAGAATTTAAGAAATGCCTCGCCTGCACCGAGCATACCCAGTGCCGAAGAAAGAATTGCCGCGGCTTTAGAGTATCAAAACTTATTAACTTTGCCGGATCAAGAAGAAAATGCGGAGCTAAAGATAAGTGAAAATTTGCTAATCAAAAAGAACTTTGAGCAGGGATTATGGACGGAACAAATGTTGGATATAGCAGTTAAAAAAGGGCAAATTGCCAGTGCTGATCTTGCTCAAATAAGTAAATAGGAGGCCGTAAGGATGGCAACGATTTTAAAATCATATGCTAAAACCGATATAGCCAAAATAGAAATTTTGGTAACTAATTGCCAAAAAAGCTTAGCCGAAATTGCGGTAATGAAGCCGAAAGCTGATTTAATAGTTAATGGTGGTTTATATAGCGGCCCTTATGAGCCGAATGGCTTTTTAAAAGTAAATGGCCAGCGTTTAGCGTTTAGCTCCGGCTATAATCCTTTGGTGTTTGGTTGGGATAATGGTGATGATATCGCCTATTTTAAAACTAATGAGCAAGCTAAATTGAGCCCGGAAATTAAGCAAAATTATATTGGTGGTTTTGATTTAGTGGTTGATAATAAGCCTTTAAGCAATATAAATTGTCCGGAGCAAATCAAAAGTGCCAGGCCACGCACGGCAATTGCCTTAACCGGCAAGGGCTTGGCAATTTACTGCACCAATAAACATGTAACGCCCGAATATGTGGCTAAATATTTACATGAAGCCGGCTGTTGGGCGGCCACATTATTAGATGGCGGCGAGCATAGCCAGGCCTTGGTTGGCAGTCAAAAAGTTGCAGCATTGGGGTCGGCAAAAGTACATAACTGGCTTTTGGTTTATCTTAAAAAAGAGGCTAAAGAAAAAATTGCAACTAATGATAACCTGGCCTTGGGTTATGGAGTAGCCAGAGTATACTCGGCAGCCTTACATAGCAAACAACTGATAACTCCTAATTTTGCCATAAATGAATTTGCCTGTAAGGATGGTTCGTTGATGATAGCAATCCATCAAAAGTTACCACCAATTTTGCAACAAATAAGGGACAATTTTAAACGCCCAATGACGATTAGCAGTGCTTATCGTAGTTATAGCCATAATAAAGCGGTTGGTGGAGCAGCAAATAGTTATCATATGTATGGGATGGCCGCGGACTGTTATATTAGCGGTATAAGTCCAAAAGAGATTGGCGCATATGCCAGGCAAATAATGCCTGATTATGGCGGAATAGGCATCTATAATAGTTTTGTGCATATAGATGTAGGCGAAAAAAGAGATTGGCAAGGATAAAAAGTTTTAGTCAATTTTTTTCAAAAAATTGCAGGGGTTTGGGGGCAGAGCCCCCAAGGTCTGAAAGGTTTTAAGAGGTTTTAAGCCAACCAAAAAACTAAGCAAATAAAAGTAGCAACTAAGTAAAAAGCAGCAAGGAAAGAAGATTGGCTTAAAACCGGGCGCCTTTTGGCAAAGCCAAAACAGCCTACGCAACCCTAGCAGCGAAGCCAAAACAGCCTACACAACCGTAACAGCGAAGCCCCCCACCCCAGACCAATCTAATCAATATTCTAAGCTAAAATAACAGAGGCTGTAGTGCAACAAAACAAGAAGGGCTGTCAAAAAAGCCAAAATTCAATTCCCCGTGGGGGGATGGAAAGGGGGGGGCTTGCCCCCCCCTTTCGTTGTTGAATTGCAGCGTAAGCTGCCAATATTCTTTCCCGGTTCTGGAAAGAATATTGCT
>CAYJPF010000112.1:0-8714 GCA_964372025.1 uncultured Peptococcaceae bacterium
TCCCAGACGGGCAAAAACCGCCCACCTGGAAAATACAAAATACCGCTCCAGCTACTTTTGCTAGTTTAGTAAGTTTTTCTACTCGCTAGCTGCTTTTGATATCTTAACTTATCTTCGATTGCTACCCTTTTAGGGTACTCTAACTACACTTGCTGGTTTAATAAGTTTTTCTACTCGCTAGTTGCTTTTGATATCTTATCTTCGCTTGCTAGCCTTTAAAATTAAAAAAAAAGGCTTTAGCAATAATATTACTATTGCTAAAGCCTCTATAATTTATTAATTACTCATTGGTGTATGGCAATAATGCTACAACCCGCGATCTTTTAATCGCATCAGTAAGCAAACGCTGATGTTTGGCGCAATTGCCGGAAATACGACGAGGCAAAATCTTGCCACGCTCGGTTATATACTTGCGCAAACGAGCGGTATCTTTATAATCAATTGCGGTTGCTTTGTCTATGCAAAAACTGCAAACACGTCTGCGACCACGACGATTACGATTGCGACCAAATTCTCTTTCGCCACGCTCGCGAGGGGCTCTTTCTTCGGCCATGTTCTTTCCTCCTTATTGATTTACGGCTAAGATTTGCTTAAACTAAAAGGGCAAATCATCATCGCCGAGCATATCATCATTATTATAAGACATATCATTATTAGCAGGCGCAGAAGGCGCATTATAGGTAGATGGCGCATTGTTATAGGACGAATTGCCGCTATTGCCATCCTTAGGCGACAAAAAGCGTACAGTATCGGCTATAACTTCAATAGCCTTGCGGTTAATACCGTCATTGCCGGTATAAGTGCGAATGCGTAAAGAACCATCCACCGCAGCTAACTTGCCTTTGGCCAAATAATTGGCACAATTTTCGCCTTGCTGATTCCAAACCGTAATATCGATAAAATCGGCTTCCTTTTCACCTTGCGCATTCTTAAAAGTACGATCTACTGCCAAAGTAAAAGAACAAACCGCCTTACCGCTTTGAGTATAGCGTAACTCCGGATCGCGAGTTAAACGCCCAATTAAAACTACTCTGTTTAGCATGGTTTACCCCCCTATAATATTATTCTTCAATGCGGGTAACCAAATAACGGATAACTTCGTCGGCAATTTTAAAATTACGCTCCAATTCGGCCGGTAATGTTTCCGGGCCGCTAAACTGGGATAAGACATAATAGCCTTCCCGCAATTTTTGGATTTCGTAAGCCAAACGACGCTTACCCCAAGGCTCTGTCTTGAGGACTTCACCGCCATTGTTTTGGATTAGCGCTGTATATTTTTCGATAAATGCATTGTATTGCTCATCGTCAAAACCGGGCTTGATAATATACATTACTTCGTATTTGCGCATATCCTTCACCTCCTCCCTATGGACTAACGGCCTTATTGCTAAGGCAGGGACATCGACCCTATTGGTCGGTTGTCAACTATAATATTCTATCATAAACTATTGCTTTTGGCAAGAACTATTTGTATAATATATATTGAAAAATAAAAAATGGCTAATATCACTAAAAACATTAAAAAATTTTAATAAAAATCATAAAATGTAACCGAAATGTAACCGAAATATGATATCATAGAATTGTATTAAAAATTTATTTAGTTGGTCAAATACAAAAGGGGTACCATTATGAATAAAAAATTAAACTTCTTAATCCAGGTAATCGATAATCAAAACATGACATGGCAGGGCAATATCACCCGCCTAGACACCCAGGAAGAAACCCAGTTTCGTAGCTTGCTGGAATTAATTCATCTTCTTGATAGCGTAATCGATACCAATAAAAATAATAATACCGATAATAATTAAACTGTGTTTACTTAATCTGTTTATGCCCGGCCGTCATCATCTAGGTGCACGGCTTATTATCCTATAGCTAGATGCCGGCTTGGCAATTATATCGATTTGGCTAAACAAGGGCTTGACAAGCTGCCTTGTTTATTTTATAATCTAATGGTAAACCAAACTTGAAAGAAGGTTGACGATGCGCCATAAAATTATTAAACAGCTTAGGCTAAATAGCCAAATTTCCGGCCAGGAATTGGCCGATCAGCTGGGGATTAGCCGGGCTGCTATTGGCAAGCATATTAATGCTTTACGCAAAGAGGGCTATTTAATCGAGGCTTTAAGCGGCCAGGGCTATTGCTTGCTTAATAGCCCCGATATTCTTAGCACGGCCGAAATTAGCAGCTATTTGCCCGATAATGGTGGCTTAAATTGGCAAATTAGCTATCAAGAGCAGGTAGATTCTACTAATCGCCAATTAAAGATGCAGGCGGTAGATGCTGCGCCGCAAGGCCTGGTTTTGGTGGCCGAAAGCCAGCTATTGGGCGAAGGGCGCTTAAGCCGTAGTTGGTATTCGCCGGCTTTGGGCGGGCTTTGGTTTTCTTTATTATTGCGGCCTAATTTTGGGCCCGAATTAGCCCAAACCACCACCTTGATGATGGCCTGCGCCATTGCCGATACTTTAAGCGATTTAGGCTTTAAGGTAGGCATTAAATGGCCTAATGATATTTTGGTAAATGGCCGCAAATTGGCCGGCATCAAAAGTGAAATTTGCGCCGATATCGATCATGTTAGCTGGCTGGTTACCGGCATCGGTCTTAATATTAATATTAGCCAATTTCCGCCGGAATTGGCCGATATTGCTATATCTTTAAAGCTAATCAGCGGCCAAAACTATCAGCGTGCCCCGATTTTGGCTAAATTGCTTACTAGGATTGACCATTATTATCAAATCCTCCAAGAGCAGGGCTTTGAGCCGATTAGGCAAGTTTGGCTTAAATATGCCCTTTATTTGGGCGAGCAAATTTTAATTAGTGGTGCTAATGGCAAATACCCTGCTATTGCTATCGATTTGGCCGCAGATGGCCAATTGATTATTAATGATAATGGCCAAATTAAAAAAATTCATGGCGGCGATATTTTGCTGGCCTAGATAATATATTATTAGGAGGAAATATGAATATTAGTAATTTACAAGCCCAAAGCAAGCTAAAGATTAGTGATTTAACCATGATAGCCATGGCCGCAGCCTTGCTTGCGATATCTGCCCAGCTAGCCATCCCCTTGGGGGCAATTCCATTTACTTTGCAAACGGCATTCTTTTTGATGATAGCCATAATTTTGCCGCCTAAAAATGCCTTTTTGGCAATTAGCGCCTATTTGCTTTTGGGGGCGGTTGGCTTGCCGGTATTTTCGGGCGGGCGAGGCGGTTTGGGTATTCTGTTTGGGCCAACCGGTGGCTTTTTATTTGGTTTTTGGCCGGCAGTTTTAGCCTGCACCTGGATATTAAAAAAAGCGGCCAATTTAAGCTTAAAAAGGGTATATTGGGCGGCAATTTGGGCTATAATCATAATTTTTATTTGCGGTACAGCCTATTATGCAATTTTAAGTGATCTTAGTTTTTATCAATCATTTTTGGTAGTTGCCTTGCCCTTTTTAGCCATCGATGCTGCCAAAATCATAATTTTTACGCCCATTGCCTGGCAGGTGCGGCAAAGATTATCGGCATTTGGCGAGGCTAAATATTAATAATCGATAAAAGGGGGCTGTCGCAAATAGTTTTACGACAGCCCCTTAAAATTTAAAAAACAAATGAATAAATCTCCAATATTTGCATACACTAAACTGTAGCTAAACATAGCCTAAGTTTGGGAGGCAATATGGATTTTTATCTAAGACAAAAGCTGATTATATGCTGCTTATTACTGCTGGCCATCTTAAGCGGCTTTTTTTTAGGGGCAATTATGCTGCCGCAAAGCGTTTTGGCCGATATTATCGATCGCGAGGCCTTTATGGCCTACTTTAGCCTAAATCTAAATAATTCGCCGGACGCAGCTCAAACAAGCACGGCTTTGGGGGCTAATATTTATTTGCAGGCCGGCTTAAATGCCGAGCAAAATAGGCTTTATAATCTAAACTTAAACAGTCAAGACTTAAACAGTCAAGACTTAGCTTCTAATCAAAATAATCAGCTTAGCGGTGATAATAATTCCCGGCCAAGCAGCGCTTCTGCCGATTTGCCGGCTAATAGCAACAGTGGTTTAATTATTAGCCAAAGCTCTGCTTTAAGCGATTTAGCTACTAATCAAAGCGCCATTGCGCCGGCTATTGCCGAGCAGCAATTTAGCAATCTTGATTTAAAGGCCGAGCCACCGTTAATAATTATCGATCAGGCGGCAATTTTGGCTCAAGCGCAGGCGCAGGCGGCAGCCGAGGCTGCTCAGGCTGCGCCTTTAATCGCGATTTATACCAGCCATAGCTCCGAAAACTATCGTGGTCAAGAGCGGGTTGATAATACGCATGGCGGCGTTCATGATGTAGCCCAAGCCTTAGAGGCCGCCCTTGATGCCTATGGTTTGCCGGCCATTTATGATGCTACCATTCATGATTATCCTGATTATGATTTAGCCTATGCCAATTCGTTGGCCACCATGGAGCGGCTTAAAGAGGAATATCCCAGCATAGAGGTGTTTATCGATATTCACCGTGATGCCGATGCCGACACTATTCTTACAACCGATAATGGCAGTTTTGCCAAAATGATGCTGGTGGTGGGCACCGACGAGCGTTTATATCATCCTAATTGGCAACAAAACCTAGGCTTTGCCGAACAGGTGCATCAATCCTTGGAGGATAATCAGCCGGGTATTACCCGTCGTTTAATTACCCAGTACGGGCGTTATAATCAGCATATCAGCCCCCAAGCCATCTTAGTAGAGATGGGCTCTACCTTAAACAGCACTGCCGAAGCGATAAACTCGGCTTCGATTTTAGCTAAAGCATTATATGATATTCTATAAAACTTAAAAATTGCTTTGGCTTTAAGCCGCCCAAAAGGCCCTGACAAAATTGTCAAGGCCTTTTGGTAATAAGAAGGAAGGAGTAAAGCTATGAGCAGCTGGGGCAAGTTTTGGCCCCTGCGGTGCAGCCACAGATTAAATCGCAATTATCTACAAAGCTATTGCGCACCTCATTACAATTGGGATAGGTGCAAACCGGGGTTGCGCTAAATTCGTAAATTTGCATTACGGTTTGTTGTAAACAAGAGCGGAAAGTTAAGCTAATATATACCTTGATATGATCAGGGTAGATATCGGTTATCCAGGCATTAGCCGAAAGCACCTTGCTATTTGCGGCTAAGAGCATAGAATCTTTGGTGCAGCATAAATCGACGGTGCGGATAACGGTAATTACCCTGCTAACCGAAGAGCTAGAACAAGAGCAATCATTAAGCGGCGAAAGCTTAATCGGAATTTGAAAACGCACCGAAGATAGACAATTGCAATCCTCTTTATCGCGTTTAACTTCCCTAAAGGTAATATCGCCATCCAATTCCACATCCAAAATTGTGCCGATTTCCAAATCATTGCAATTGAAAATACCGGGGCAGGGTAGCGAAATTTCCTGGGTAACATCATCTGTTTGGCAGCAGCTATCGATTACCGATTGCAGCATAGCCTGCACCGGCCTAGCGGCAAGCACTTCGGTAGTTGTGCCTAATACCTGGCTGGGGCTAATAAGTTCGGGGCAATTACAATTAGAATTGCCGGCGGTAGAGCAGCTTAAACCGCGTCCACCACGTTGAAATGAATTCAAGAACATAAGCAACACCTCGCAAAAAAGTTTTGTTTGCTCCATATTATGCGGCTTGTTTGGCGGATGTGCCAAAAAAAATTAGCAATATTTTAGGGCATATTTTAATTTATAGCATAGAATATAGCAATGGCATAAGGCGCCTTATGCCGTTAAGCATCGCCATAAAAAATGGCGGTAATAGATTAAAGGGGCTGCCGCAAATGCTTGTATTTGCTACAGCCCCTTTTTTGGGGCTTGGTTAATTATTATATATTACTTTTTTTTACTATAATCAATGTAGCTTAAAAACTAAATTATCAAAAGATTTGTATTTTCTGCCATTTTTTGATATAATAAATAATGAATGCATAAACAGGTGGAAATTTTATGAACTATAAACCAAAATTAAGTAAGCCGCTTATAATTATTGTAATCCTAACCTTTGTGTTAACCGCTATAGGTACCAGCCGTTTTACCGCTCTGGTAGAGCGCGAACTTACAGCGATTATCGATCAGGATTTAGCTGATATGCTTACCCAACAGGCCTTACTTATCAATACCGAAAATAAAAATAATTGCGCCGATTTGCTTATTCTGGCTGCTACTATATCCAGAATTGATCCGCAAGATATCAATTCCTATATAACAGAAATCACGCCTACTTTAAACTTTAGCCAACTCTATTATATAGATTTAGCAGGACAAGGCTATTCAGCCAATGGGGATATTGTGGATTTTAATGAGAATATCCCATTTAAGCAGGTGCTTGCTACTAATAAGCAGGCGGCAGCTTTAAATGCAAATTCGCAAATTGATGATGGTATTATGGATATTGCCGTGCCCATAATGAATAATGGCATTTTAGAAGCGGTTTTGCTGGCCGAAAACAAGATTAGCCCGCTTTTTAATCAGTTGGTTGATGCTTTAAATGGTGAAGGTTATATTTTAATTGCCGATAAAAATGGCAATGAGCTGATTAGCTCTACCCCTAATTATATAAGTTATCAGCGCATTTCCGATGGTCGGATTAAGTTTTTGGATCAGGGCAGTTTATCGCAAATGCAAACCGATTTGGCCAATTTAGAGGCCGGCGGTATTCGTTTTTTGGCTGATGGCATTACTTATATCAGCAAATATACGCCTTTAGATTTTGGCGAATTAATACTGGTTATCACTTTAAACGAGGCAATAATTCATCCCGGTATTCGTGGTGTTTCTGCTATTTCTACTTATATCAGTTTATTTTTGATGGCATTTTTTATTGTGGCTTGCTGTTATATTTGGCAAAGCAAAAAAAGCCAGATCAAGCAAGTGGAGCAAATTGCTTATTATGATGATTTAACGGGTTTGCCTAATTTAACTAAATTAAAGCAAATTATTTATCAAGTTTTAATTAGCAATCCTACGCAGCACTATGCAATTATCAAGGTGGATGTAGTTAATTTTAAGGCAATTAACGAAATACATGGTTTTGCAATTGGCAACAGGCTTTTGCAGGCTTTTGAACAAATTAGTTCCGGCGCGCCCGAAAAATCTTTGGTGGTGGCAAGGATTGGTATCGACGAATTTATTTTATTTGCCGGCAATAATTTTTTAGAGCAAGTGGATGATTTAACGGCAAGTTACGAGGCTCAGTTTAAGCAATTTGTGCCGGAGCTTAGCAATTATCATTTAGCTTTTCGTTATGGGCGATATTTTATCGAGCCCGGCGAGAGTGATGTAGATGATATTATTAGCAAAGTTAGTTTGGCGCATAGCATGTCTAAGAATAAAAAAGATTCGGTTATTTGGGATTATGATCATCGCTATAAGCAGCAAGTATTAGAGATGACTACTATAATTAACAAAATGGATATGGCGATTGCTAATAGGGAATTTTGCGCTTATTTGCAGCCTAAGTTTAGTTTAAGCGATAACAGTTTAATTGGAGCGGAGGCTTTGGTGCGTTGGATAGAGGCGGATGGTAATATTATTGCTCCTAATAATTTTATACCGATTTTTGAGAGTAATGGTTTTGTGGTGGAGCTGGACAAATTTATTTTGGAGAGTATTTGTCAATTATTACTTAGATGGCAGGTTAAAGGGTTGAAGCCGATACCGATAGCTGTTAATTTTTCGCGTTTACATTTGGCTAATGACAGTTTTGTGGCTGATATTAAGCAGATTGTTGATAGGCATCGTCTTAGCCATAGTTTAATTGAGGTGGAGTTAACTGAGACGACTATTTTGGAGAATGAGCAGGTATTAAAAAGGGTAATTGACGATTTACATGCTGCTAATTTTACGATATCGATTGATGATTTTGGGGCTGGGTATTCGTCTTTGGGTTTACTTAAGGCATTTAAGATGGATACGATTAAGCTGGATCGTAGTTTTATTATCTATGATGATGAGAACAATCGTGGAGAGTTGGTTATTGATGGTATAGTGAAGTTGGCGCACAGTTTAAATATGAAGATTGTGGCAGAGGGAATTGAGGAGCGTGAGCAGGCTGAATTTTTGAAGTCGATTGGTTGCGAGGCAGCGCAAGGCTATTATTTTGCCAAACCGATGCCAATTGAGGAATTTGAGCAACGTTTTTTAGAAGAAATGAGATAAGATAATATTGATTAAAAAAGTTAAAAGTTTTTTTGACAGCCTGAGAGGCTCCGGAAATAATAAAATTATTTCCGGAGCCTCTTTGTTTTTGATTTTAAGATTGTAAAGGCTAGCGAGCGAAGATAAGTCAAAATATCAAAAGCAACTAGCGAGTAGAAGAACGTACTAAACTAGCAAATGTAGTTGAATACCCTAAAAGAGCAGCGAGCGAAGATAAGGCAAGATATCAAAAGCAACTAGCGAATAGAAAAACGTACTAAACTAGCAAATGTAGTTGGAGCGGTATTTTTAATTTTCCAGGTGGGGCGGTTTTTGCCCGTCTGGGAAATTAAAAATAAAGGGCGTGATGTTTGATGATTGCCAAGTTAAGGCAGACAGGAATAGTAAGCTTGCGGCGCAAGGCAAAACTGGAATTACAAGCCGGGTTTGAATACCCTAAAAGAGCAGCGAGCGAAGATAAGGCAAGATATCAAAAGCAGCTAGCGAATAGAAAAACGTACTAAACTAGCAAATGTAGTTGGAGCGGTATTTTTA
>CAYJPF010000113.1:0-8677 GCA_964372025.1 uncultured Peptococcaceae bacterium
TAACCGATATATTTTATCAATATGGCGAAGAAAAATGGGCCAAGCGTATTGCTTTATTTATTGAAGAAGCAAGGATGATTGAGCCTATTTTAAGCACCTCTCAATTAGTAACTATCATCAAAAAAGCCGTGCCTCAGGGGGCGCGCGAAAAAGATCAACATCCGGCCAAAAGAGTTTTTCAGGCCTTAAGAATAGAAGTAAATGATGAACTTGGGGTATTAGACAAAGCCTTAAACCAGGCCTTAAGCCTGCTAAAAGTGGGTGGACGCCTGGCTATTATTAGCTTTCATTCTTTAGAAGATCGCATTGTTAAGGATAAATATAAACTTTGGGCGGCCGGCTGCATTTGCGATAAAAATTTGCCGATTTGCCAATGTAAGCATCAGCCGGAAATTAAAATTATCAATCGCAAACCAATTATTGCAACCAATGAAGAACTAGAACAAAACCCCCGTTCGCGCAGTGCTAAGCTAAGAATTGCCGAAAAAATAATTTAGAATTTTAATAAAAATAAACATATTTAACCTAAGGAGGGCATAAAATGGCAGTACATCATAATTCCCTGGCGAAGCTTGATAGTTACCCCCAGCAACAAGAGTGGCAGCAAAGACGCTTAGAGTTGCTAGCTCCTCAACAAAAGGTTCGCCAGGAGCAAAAACGCAAAGAAGTGGTACGTTATGCTTTAGCCGCCATGGCCGTTTTTGCATATGCTTTGGTTTATATGGTTTTAGAAGCCAATATTGGCGTTTTAGGCTCGGAAATTATTACTTTACAAGGCCAAATTGCTGAGCAAAAAAACGATACTTTGCGCACCGAATACGAAATCGGCAGCCTAAGCTCTTTAGATAGAGTAGAAAACTATGCTAAGCTGCATTTGGGCATGGTTTATCCTGATATTAATAGCGTGCAGTATCTAAGCCCTGCTATCGCCCAAAATATCGAAACGGAAATTATGTCTGTGCAGGCAGCCCAAAATGCACCACCGCAAGCAGAAATCGAAAATACCAATATTATTGCCGCTTGGGGCGATATGTTTAATAATTATTTTTCGGCAATAGCCGCCGAATAAACAGTTAATAGCTAAGGAGGGCTTATGTCAGCTAAGCAAATGAGTATGCGCCGTAAAATCACGGTTTCTTTAATTCTTATGCTGCTTTGCTTTGGGGCAATTATCGGCAAACTGGCGCATATTCAAATAGCCCAAGGCGATGAATTGCAATTAAAAGCCGCCGAATCCCGCACCCGCGACCAAGTAGTTAGCCCACTTAGGGGCACAATTTTTGATCGGGAAGGCCAAAAGCTGGCCATTAGCATTACCGCCGATTCGGTTAGTATTAGCCCACCTACCATTGCCAATAATGAAAACGGCGACGAAGTTGCCGCCCTTTTAGCCCGCGAGCTTAATCTGGATATCACTACCATTAGGGAAATGATTGCCCAAGAATCGCAATTTGTTTGGGTTAAACGCAAAGTTGATTTTGCCATTGCCGATAGTATTCGCCAGGCCGATTTAGCCGGCATTAATATTATCGGCGAATCGCAGCGTTATTATCCTCGTGGTACTTTAGCTGCTAATATCATCGGTTATGCCGGCATTGATAATCAAGGCCTCGAAGGCCTGGAATTAATTTTAGATGATGTATTAACCGGCGCGCCGGGCATGATAACCGGCGAATATGATGCCCGTGGCAATTCCCTGCCCCAGGCCGAATATGATTATGTATCGCCTACTAATGGCTATGATGTATATTTAACCATCGACGAAAATATTCAATATTTTGCCGAGCGCGAGCTGGATGAATTGATGGCATCCGAAATTGCCCCCAAATCGGCCGGGGTAATTATTATGCGGCCGCAAACCGGCGAAATTTTAGCCTGGGCACAACGCCCCAGCTACGACCCTAACTATTATCAAGAAGCCGATATCAGTGTGCAGCGTAATATTTTAAATAGCAATATTTACGAGCCCGGCTCTACCTTTAAAATTATCACCACTTCGGCCGCTATCGAAGAAGGAACATCCACTTTAGATAGCACTTATTATTGCTCGGGCAGTGCTCAGATTTATGATAGTAATATTAGCTGCTGGCGTTCTTATAATCCTCATGGTAGCCAAAATTTTACCGAATCTTTGCAAAACTCCTGCAATCCGGCCATGATAGCCATGCAGCAAGCTTTAGAGAGCAAAGAGGATGGCTTATTTTATAAGTATATTCATGCCTTTGGTTTTGGCGAGCAAACCGGCATTTTATTGCCCGGCGAGGCGGCAGGCCTTTTACAAAGCGGCTCTAATTTAGGGCCGGTTGAGCTGGCTACCAGCGCTATTGGCCAGGGTATTTCGGTTACCCCTTTACAAATGGTAACCGCTGTTTCGGCAGTGGCCAATGGCGGGGTTTTGCTGGAACCGCAATTGGTCTATCAGATTAAAGATGGCGAGCAAATTATTCAGGATTATCAAGTTAAAGAAGTAAGGCAAGTGATATCGGCCGAAACTTCGGATATTATGTGCAATGTTTTAGAAAGCGTAGTTACCAATGGTACCGGCAGCAAGGCTTATATCGAAGGTTATCGGGTTGGCGGCAAAACAGGTACCGCCCAAAAGCCCGAGGCCGGCGGCTATGCCGAAGATAAATATGTGGGCTCTTTTATTGGCATGGCGCCGGTAAATGATCCGCAAATTGTAGCCTTAGTTGTGGTGGATGAAGCCGTATACGGCTTTCATCAAGGTAGCCAATCGGCTGCCCCGGTTTTTGCGGCAATTGTCGAAGATACCATGCGTTATTTGGGGGTAGTGCCGCAAATAACTTCCGAAGCCGCCCCCGAGGATAGCATCAATATGGTAGAAGTACCCGATTTAAGCGGCCTAAGCGCTGAAGCAGCCTTGCAAATCCTAAATATGCTTGACTTGGATATAGAATTGCGCGGCAGCGGCAATGCGGTAATCGAGCAAGTGCCGGCCGCTTATGCCAAGGTAGAAAGTGGCACAACGGTAATTGTTACCATGGCGCAAAGCCTAAATAATCAAATTGTAGTACCCGATTTAACCGGCGAACGTTTAAGTTCGGCTATGGAAATGCTGGGCATCATTGGCCTAAAGCTGGAGGCCGAGGGCAATAGCGGTACGGCCTATCAGCAAGATCCTATCCCCGGCAGCTTAGTCGAGCCCGGCGCGGTTATCACCGTTAAATTTGCCGAGCCGGAGCAATTATTCGATCCGCTGCTTAATCCGGCCTTAGATCCTAATATGCCACAACCATAAAAAATCATCAATAATCTTTACTATAAAGGAGCGTATAAATATGGAATTGCAACAATTATTATCGGTAGCAACAGCTTATGGGGCTAATATAATTATGGCTGACGAAAAATTAGGCGCTAAAGAAGTAAGCTTAATCGCCTATGATTCACGCAAGGTGCAGCCTAATTCCATATTTGTGGCAATCCCCGGCGGCACTTATGATGGCCATAATTTTATCGCCGATGCCCTGGCTAAAGGGGCGGTGGCTTTAGTTGTGGAGCAAATACCGGCCGATATCGCAAGCGATATCATAATTATCCAAACCAAAGATAGCCGCCGTATGCTGGGGCGTTTGGTGGCGGCTTATTATGGGCATCCCGAGCAGGAATTGCGGATGATTGGCGTAACCGGCACCAATGGCAAAACTACAACTACCCATTTAATTAAATTTTTGCTGGAAAACAGCGGCATTAAAACCGGCTTAATCGGCACTATTCATAATTTGGCCGGCCAAAAGGTATTGCCGCCCGATTTAACCACCCCCGAATCCTTGGAATTATTTTCGATGCTGGCTATTATGCGGGCCGAAGATTGCCGTGCCGTGGTTATGGAGGTTTCGGCGCATGGCCTAGAGCAAGGCAGAAGCGATGCTTGTGATTTTTCGGCGGCTATTTTTACCAATTTAAGCCAAGATCATCTTGATTATTTTGGCAGCCTCGAAAAGTATTTGGCCAGCAAAACCTTATTATTCAGCCAATTAAACTATACCCCCCATAGCCCCAAATACGGGGTAGTAAATATTGATGATCCAACCTCCATTAGCTTTGTAGAGGCCTGCCAAGCCCCGCTTTGGACTTATGGCAGCGATGCGGCTGCTACTTTGCGCTTAATCAATTATCAAAGCACGGTTGGCGGTTCGGTTTTTACAGTGCATTATGAGGGGCAAGATTATCAGATTACAACGCCTTTAATCGGCAAATTTAATATTTATAATGCCTTGGCCGCCCTATGCTGCCTATTGGCCGAGGGCTTGCCTTTTGAGCAATTAATTAAGTCTTTAGCTAAAGTGCCGCAAGTGCCCGGCCGTTTCGAGATTGTCGATTGCGGCCAAAACTTTACGGCGGTTGTAGATTATGCCCATACCCCCGACGGCTTGGAAAATGTTTTAAATGCGGCCAGGCAGCTTGAGCCTAAGCGTTTGATTAGCGTTTTTGGCTGCGGCGGCAATCGGGATAGCGGCAAAAGGCCGATTATGGGCAGAATTGGGGCGCAGTTAAGCGATGTGGCGATTATCACCACCGATAATCCGCGCCATGAAGATCCGCTACTGATTATCGACGAGGTTAAGCAGGGTATCGAGGAAATTGGTCTTAAAAATTATTTAGTGGAAGCCGATCGGGCTAAGGCTATTGCCATGGCCTTAAATATGGCCGAGGCCGGAGATTTGGTTTTAATTGCCGGCAAAGGGCATGAAGATTATCAGATTTTGGGCAGCGAGAAGATTTATTTTGATGATCGTGAGCAAGTTCGAGCTCATTTAGCATAATAATTTTAGGGAGGGATTTTCCCTCCCGCAATTTTTCTGTTTTTCGATTATTTTAGCACTTCCAAAAAAATCAGGCATATAATATAGTAGCTTGTTTATGTCAAAATCAATGAGGGTATTATGGGAATTTCTTTATTAGCATTTGGCGCCGGTATTGTGGCAGTTATTGTGATAGGTTTATTTTTGCTACCTGCTTTGCGTCGCCTAAAAATAGGACAAACAATTCGCACCGATGGGCCCAGCACCCATTTAGCCAAAGCCGGCACCCCTACCATGGGCGGTTTAATGTTTGTTTTGGCCATGCTGCCCATCGCTCTTATCTTTAGCCGTTTGGGGATGGCCATGTGGCTATTTTTATTCCTATACCTGGCCTGCGCTGCTATTGGCTTTGTGGATGATATGCTTAAAGTAGTTTGGCATCGATCTTTAGGCCTTACCGCTCGCCAAAAATTGGCCGGCCAATTTACTGCCGTTCTTCTTTTTCTAATCGCCGCCAATTATTTTTTAAATCGTGGCACCGATATTTTTATCCCCGGCCTTAATTTAGAGCTGGAGCTGGGAATTTTCTATTATATACTAATGGCAATCTTTTTGGTTGGCATGATTAATGGCGTTAACCTAAACGATGGCCTGGATGGCTTGGCCGCCGGGGTTTCCTTTTTTGTTTTTGGCGGTTATTGGCTGATGGCCTTGGCCTTTATTGCTAATCCGCCGCTTAATGCCGTAGATTATCAGGAAATTGCCAATTTAGCTGCGGCGATGGCCGGTTGTTGTATCGGCTTTTTATTCTATAATCGTTATCCGGCCAAGGTTTTTATGGGCGATACCGGTTCTTTGGCCATCGGTGGTGCGGTGGCGGCTTTTGCTGTTATCTGCAAGGCCGAATTTGTATTGCTGCTTTTAGGTGGTGTTTATTTAATTGAGGCTATCTCGGTTATGTTGCAGGTTTTTAGCTTTAAAGTTTTTGGCAAACGTATTTTTAGAATGAGCCCTTTGCATCATCATTATGAATTAGTGATGGGCGAGCGCAAAACAGTATGTTTATTTTGGCTTTTAGCCCTAATCACAGTGGCTTTAAGCTTGGCTTGGATGCTGCTTTAAATAATAAATACTAGGGGGATTATAATGATGGATTTTAGCAATAAGCAAATTTTAGTAATTGGGGCAGGCCTATCGGGATTGGCGGCTTGCCGTTTTTTATTGGCCAAGAATGCCAAAATTACATTAAGCGATAATAAGCCTTTAGCCGAGCTTAGCCCGGAGGCACAAGCGTTAATCAACCAAGGCATTGAGTTTTTAGACCAAGATCAAGCGCCTACGGCCTTTCCTTGGCAATTGGTTATCAAAAGCCCGGGTATACCGCCCACTAATCCTTTAGTTAGTGCTTTAAGCGCACAAGGCATCGAAATTTGGGGCGAGGTGGAGCTTGCTTATCGTTTAATCCAAGCGCCATTTATTGCCATCACCGGCACCAATGGCAAAACCACAACCACCAGCCTAATTGGCTATATTCTTGAGCAAGCCGGTTATAAAGTGCTGGTAGCCGGTAATATTGGCGAACCAATTATCAATCATGTTGCCGAAGAATATGATTATATCGTAGCCGAAACATCTAGTTTTCAGCTGGATAATACCCTTACCTTTAAGCCTAAAGTGGCGGTAATGATGAATATTACCCCCGATCATCTAAATCATCATGGTAATATGGAAAACTATGTGGCTGCTAAGCAAAAAATCCTTAATAATCAAACAAATGCTGATTTTGCGGTATTAAATATTGATGATCAACTGATTAAGCCTTTGGCTGCACAAGCAGCCTCCAAATTAGTAGCCTTTAGCCAAGAAGCCGAGGTAGACGGTGCTTTTTGCGATGCGGACAATCTTTATTTTAAAGAAAATGGTCAAAAAGTGCATGTTATTGCTAAAAAAGACATATATATAAAAGGTAGCCATAATCATCAAAATGCCCTAGCGGCATTGGCGGCTACTAAAAGCTTAGGTTTATCCTTGGAGCATATAGCTGCTTGCTTAAAGAGCTTTTTGGGGGTAGAGCATCGCCAAGAATTTGTTTGCGAGATTGATGGCGTGGCCTATATAAATGATTCTAAAGGCACTAATCCCGATGCGGTGATTAAGGCTTTAGAGGCTATTGAGCGGCCAATAGTGCTAATTGCCGGCGGCTATGATAAAAGCGCCGATTTTGGCCCTTTAATGGCGATGCTTAAAAGCAGGGCGCGTCATATAACGGTGATGGGGCAAACCGCCGACAAATTATTGGCAGCGGCAGCTGCGGCTGATATTAGCGCAATTACCAGGGTAAATGATATGGCCGAGGCGGTGGCTACGGCGCGTAAGTATGCCCAAAGCGGCGATGCTATTTTGCTTTCGCCTGCTTGTGCGGCTTGGGGGATGTTTACTAATTTTGAGGAGCGGGGGCGCATCTTCAAAAGTTTAATTTAGCAAATTTTGGCAAGTTTAGCAAAAAATCATAGCAGAAAGGATAGTTATGAATTCCCAACCAAAAATTCAGCCCGACTGGTGGATATTGATTGCTAGCCTTTTGCTTTTGGCAATCGGCATAATAATGGTCTTTAGTTCTAGCCAATATGTTGCGGTAAACGATTATGATGATGCTTTTCATTATATGCGTACCCAAAGTTTGGCGGCAGCTATAGGCCTGGTTTTTATGTTTTTGGCCTATCATATTGATTTAAATTTGGTTAAGCGATTAACCGGATTTATCAGTTTTTTGGTTTTGGGCGTATTGGTATTTATGGTAGTAAGCAGCAATATTGCCAGCATTGGCGGGGCACAGCGTTGGATGCAGGTGGGAGCCTTTAGCTTTCAGCCTTCGGAGCTATGCAAAGTGGCGGTGCCGATGTTTTTGGCCAAGCTTTTGGCCGATCGTCAAAACAAGATAACCAGTTTTTCGATCAGTTTTGTGCCGGCCTTAATAGCGATTATGGTGCCGGTGGGGTTAATCTTTTTGCAGCAAGATTTATCGACTGCGGTGGTAGTGGCGGCGGCCGGTTTTATCATGATGTTTTGCGCCGGAATTAGGGCAATTTATCTATTTGGCCTGGTAGGTTTAGGGCTGGGAACAGGCATTGTGGCGATTATCATCGAGCCATATCGGATGGAGCGCATATATTCCTGGTTAGATCCTTGGAGCGATCCATCTGATGCCGGTTTACAGATGGTGCAATCGCTACTTGCCTTTGGCAATGGCGGTTTAGCGGGGGTTGGTTTAGGGGCAGGCGGATCTAAATGGTATTATTTACCGGCGCGGCATACTGATTTTATTTTATCGGTGATGGGCGAGGAGATTGGTTTTATCGGGGTATCTTTGGTGGTATTACTTTTCTGTTTACTATTATGGCGCGGTTTGATGGTGGCGGTACATTGTCAAAACGTGTATGGAGCGCTATTAGCCTTGGGCTTAACCAGTTCGATAGGGGTGCAAACCTTAATGAACATGGGTGTAGTAACAGGTTTATTACCGGTAACGGGTGTTACGCTACCTTTCATCAGCTATGGTGGCAGCTCTTTGATTTTAAGTTTAATAGCGGTAGGTTTATTGTTGAATATTAGCAGATGTAATAAATAGGGAGATTTGGAGTATGGGGAGCACCCTGTAGGATGTAAATTAAGTTTGAGCACCCTAAAAGGCTAGCGAGCGAAGACAAGACTAAAGGCCAAAGTACCTAGCGAATAAGATAACTTATTAAACTAGTAAATGTAGTTGGAGTGATAAGAGTATTGCTACACAAAGTAACTGGAGTTACAAGCACCCTTGAGCACCCTAAAAGGCTAGCGAGCGAAGACAAGACTAAAGGTCAAAGCAGCTAGCGAATAAGATAACTTATTAAACTAGCAAATGTAGTTGGAGCGGT
>CAYJPF010000114.1:0-8606 GCA_964372025.1 uncultured Peptococcaceae bacterium
AGCGGTCGTTTTTGGTTACTTTTTGCGACCAAAAAGTAACGTCCCCCTCTGCGACCAGAGGAAATAAACTAACAAACGTAGGCGAGGGCAAGCCAAACCTGCAACCCACGAAGTACAGACCAATATAAATATCCGCCGATAAACGTAAGCAACTCACAACCCAACTAACAAAAAACCAACAGTAAAAATCCAACAGTAAAAAGTAAACAAACATCACAAAAAAGAACAAACCCCAATCAAATCAAAAAAAGCAAATCAATATAATATATAATTTAGGCAAAACAAATAAAAAACCCTTGGCCTTAAGCAGGCTTTTTTACAACAAATAACAACAAAAAACAACAATAAAAAGCAAAAATCAAAAAAAAATATCTGTAAGAATCGGCCAAATTGTGTTACAATAAGGATATAAACAAAATTTAAAAAAAAACTTTGGTAAATTTTAAAAAAAAATTAAAATTTGCGCAAGATTTAACTGGATTATTTTGTATTTATTATGAATGCAGGAGGTTGATCTATGCAGCGTCTTTCCGACGAACAATTGGTAATACGTTGCTTAGGTGGCGAGCAAGCAGCATTTGAGGTACTGGTAGAGCGTTATCAGCGGCAAATATTTTCCCTTGCCTATCGTTTACATGGCGATTATGACGAGGCAAAAGATTTAGCCCAAGAAGCCTTTATTAGAATATATCAGGAATTGCCCAATTTTGATACCGAAAGGCGTTTTTTTCCTTGGATGTATCGGGTGGCGCAAAATGCCTGTATAAACTCGTTGCGCAAGCTACCTAAGGAATCATTAACCGATGATGGCCAGCCCGAATACGACAAAAGGCAACTGGGTGAGGACCCCGCCCAAAGCTATGTTAATCGGGAGTATGCTCAGGAATTAGCCCTACTATTGCAGGAAATGCCCGAAAATTATCGCCAACCGATTTTGCTAAAATATATCGAAGGCCTCTCCTATCAGGAAATAAGCGAAAAACTTGATTTATCGATATCCACTATCGAAAGTAGGCTATTTCGTGGCCGCAAATTTTTACGCAAACTGTTGGAAAAAACAAATTTATAGAAAGGAGCAGCAAAATGAAATGTTGTAATTTTGAAGATCTTATTCAATTATCAATAGATGGCCAAATTCGCAAAGAGCAGCAAAGTGCCCTAGATGCGCATTTGGCAACTTGCCCGGATTGCGCTGCTCTTTTGGCCGATATGCAGGCCATACATTCTATTTTAAGCACCGAATTAAGCGCAGTAGAGCCACCGCCCGATTTTGTGGCGGCCACTATGGCTAAACTGCCGGCTGCCCACAAAAAGCCAAAAGCGCTGCGCCTTTGGCGTCCTAAACTTATTTTTGGTTTGGGCAGTTTTGCTGCATGTGCAGCCGCCGTACTCTTTATGGTTTTTGGCGGTTCAATCCAGCCCGAGCAGCCGCTTATTGCCGAGGATAATCAGCCCAATCAGGCGCTTATCAGCCAGGCCGATCCCCAAAGCAATACCATAACCGTGCCCGAAGATAGACCGGCCGATCAGCCAATAGAAAATATTGAACCACTAATAATTGATCCATCCGCTGCTAATGCCCTAGATGCCAATGCAGCAACCGAGGCCGAGCCGCCCCTTTTGGGCGCAGAGCCTAATCAGCCAAGCGAGGCCGCAGGCGAGCAAGGCAGCAGCGAGCAAGCCGAACAAACCGAGCAAGGCAGCAATGAGCCAACCGAACAAGATGCAGAGCCAATTGCCGCTCAGGCGCAATTAGCCGCAGGCGAACCGGCAGCTATAACTGCTAATCCCGATGCCGAGCCGGAAATGGTGCATGGCGTGCTGGAAATACCGCAACCTGCCCATCAGCAAATAATTATCCCGGTTGATGTTTTTGTGCCTAAATTATTTGCCGCCTTCGATTGCGATGCCATCCTGCCTCATATCGATGAAAATGGCCTGGTAAACTACTATACTAATTATCGTGGCTATTATCAAAAATGGCAGCAGGAATTAATTAGCGAAGCCGAAAGTGTTTATATCGAAAATAGCAATAGCTTGCCCGATATGCCTACTTTGCTAGGCTATAGCAATTATGATGATGGTGTAAATCAGCCTTTATCTTATGCGCTTTCTCCGGATAATTCCCTGCTAGCGGTTAATAATGGCGGCGATGTGCATAATGGGGTATGGTTATTTAATAATGAGCCTATAGCCCTTGATCAGCAAAACCCGGCGGCGGCAGGCGAGCAGCCTAGCGATAGTTTGCCGGAGGGTAGCGAGCCGCTAACCGATGATGCAAATCTTGCCCAAGCCGGCGATAGCGCCGAGCAGCAAGCCCAGCCCGATAGCACTATCGATATAGCCGAATTAAACTTTAGCCTGGGAACAGCAGTATTTATCAATCAGGCCTCCGGCGAATTATTAAATTGGTCGCCTAATGGCAGCAAGTTACTTTTTACCGATAGCGAAGGTTTGCTTTATGTGTACTATGCCTATTATGGCGGCGAGCAAAGGTATTATCAGCTATCCCAAACGCCGGTAACCAGCGCCGATTGGTCGGCAGATAGCCGTATGGTATTATTCTCGTCCCAGCAAGAAGGCGATTTGCATAGTAATATTTATATGGTAATGGTTCCTTAAAAAAGCAAGGGGCTATCGCAAATGGTTTTTTCCACTTGCGATAGCCCTTTTTTTATGGATTTTGATGAGCAGGCTTTGCCGTAAAAGCCAGCAGAGGCCAAAAGTAACTAGCGAATAGGATAATTTACTAAACTAAAAATGTAGTTGAGGCAATAGTTAGCCTGTTTTACATGCAAGGCAAGCTATAATCCAGCCAACAAAAACCAAACAAATCAAAACCCAATCAAAACAAAAACCGCAAAACCCCTCACCTAAAAAAAATTCTGCACCAAAACCATATAAAAAATCGTGCCTGCGCCAATGCTTAAAAAGGTATTCTTACGCCAATTATGCAAAATGATAATCAATATTATCGCCAGTATTTCCGGCAAAGCAAAATATGTACCTAAAAGTGCATCTTTTAGGCAGTATATCAAAAGTAATCCCATTACTGCATAGGGCAAAACTGTCCCTAAATACTCAATATATTTAGGTGGCTTGCGATGCGCCGGAAATAATATAAAAGGCAAAAAACGGGTTAGCATAGTAGCTAAACTAATTAAGGCTATAGTAATAATAGTTTGGGATAATGTCATTAGCTAGCTGCTCCTTTACTGATTTTGCCGCCCTTGCCGGCTCTGGTTTTAGCCAGGCTTAAAGTAAGTATTATAGCCACCATAGCCGGAATCATAAATTGTTCGGGGCCAAATAGTAATAGGCAAAATAAAGAACAAATTAGGCCACATAAGGCCGGGAAGTGGCGTTTAACCTCATGCCATTGATTGATAAAGATAACCGTAAAAAGGGCTGTCATCACAAATTCTATGCCTTGTAAATCAAAACTGATTAAATAACCAATCAAAGCGCCTATAGCCGTGCCAATAATCCAATAACTATGGTTTAAAAGGGTAATAAAAAACATAAACCAACCCTTGTCAATGCCGGCTGGCGCGGTAAGCGAGCAATTAACCGAGAAGGTTTCATCACATAAACCAAAAATTAAATATAGCTTCTTAAAGCCCACATTTTTGTACTTATCCAGTAGCGAAAGCCCATAGAATAAATGGCGGGCATTTACCAATAAAGTAAGCAAAAAGGCCTGTATGGGGTCGAAGGCGCTAAGTAGCAAATTTACCGCCACAAACTGCATCGAGCCGGCAAAAATAAATAGGCTCATCAAAATCGGCAAAATAAAGCCAAAACCCAAGCTATTCATCATTAAACCATAGGATGTGCCCACAAATAAAAAGCCGATGCAAATTGGTATGGTATGGGGTAGTGCTGCCTTAAAGGCCTGTAGTTTCATGGCAAATTTAAACCTCGTATTTATAAAATCAATAATTTGGCGGCAATTTAATAGGCCGGATTATTATATATTACCTGCTTATCGGATAAATGTCAAGCATTGCTGCAATTAAAACAATTATTTTGCTTGACATCGGTCGGTTATCTATGGTAAACTCTAGGCAAGACAATTACATAAGTTAGATATTCTTTGAGCTCCTTAAGCTAAGTCTTTGCGGATATGCTTTTTGAGCCGGGGTTAAAATTGAAAAGTTTTAGCCTTCCTTTTGAAAAAAAGTAGTATCGAAAAATTTAGGCTTTTGCTTAAATATTTTTGTTGTGCTACGGCACAACTTTTTTTTATGTAAATTTAGCAGATAAGTAGCTAATTAGCAGGCTAATTATAGCTGTCAAATTAAAAATAAATTGTAAATCCGGAAAGGAAAGTGTAATGATGAATAAAGAGCAAAGCCCCTTAATCAATTGGCAAGCTTTGGCAAGCCTAAACCGTCCGCCCATGCCCAGGCCAAATCTATCCCCGGCCGAAATGTGGGACGACAATGCCATTATGTATAATCAAATGGCGCAGATGGAAAAGGAATTTACCCTTAATCAAATCAATGCCATGCCGATTAAAGATACCGACCATGCCCTAGATTGCGGCTGCGGCCCCGGCCGTATTACTGTGCCTTTGGCGCAGCGTGCCGGCAAGGTTACCGCCATGGATGTGGCCGGCAAAATGTTGGCTACTTGTGAGCAAAATGTGAAAAATGCCGGCCTTAGCAATGTAGAATTTGTGGTGCAAGATTTTAATGATCCCGATATTGTGGCCAAAATGCCCAAATATGATTTGGTAATTTGCTCGCGCTCGGCCGGTTTGCAGGATTTGGCCAAGTTATCGGCGATGTCTAAAGGGCGGGTAGCGATTGTAATTTGGGCTAATGCGCCCAGTATTCCCGGTTTGCTCGATCGTCTTTTTGCCGGCTGCCTATTAGAGGAGAAAAAAGGGCCAATGCCTGCTCAAGATCGTCGTATCAGCTATAATATTATGTATAATCAAGCCTATGATTTGGGTTATGAGCCTAATATCAGCGTGGTAGAGGACGGTTTTAGCAAAATTTTTGCTGATAAAGAGCAAGCCTATGCCGAATTAAGCAAATTGCGCAAAATGGATCCTGCTAAAATGGATATCTTTAAGCAAAATGTAGATCAAGTTCTTACCGCAAATAGCGATGGCACTTTTACTTATTTGCAAAAAACCCGCTCGGTTGTTTTATGGTGGGATGTGAATATAGCCCAGTATTAGCTGCTATCGACAATATAGCCCATATCAAAATGGTTTTTATCCCCCTATTTTAGCCCCCCCAAATAAATTTTATATATATCTAAGGAGAGAAAAATGAAAAAGTTATTATTGATTTTAAGTTTAGCCTTAAGTTTAAGCATGTTAGCTGCTTGCGGTGGCGAGGAAGCCCCCGAAGCCCCTGTCGAAGAGCCGGTTACCGAAGCCCCGGCCGAAGAAGAAGCTGAAGAAGAAGCAGAAGCTGAAGAGGCCGAAGCCCCTGCTGAGGAAGCTGCAACCCGTATCATCACCGATATGGAAGGCAATGAAGTAGAAATTAGCACCGAAGTTAATACGGTTATGAATTTATGGCCTTCTTCCACATCTACGATGATGTGCTTGGGCGCCGGCGATAAATTAATCGGTATTATCGATTATTCGCGTACCTTAACCTGGGCGCATTTTATCTATCCGCCGATTGCCGATGTGCCTACTTCAACCGATAATGCCGAGGAATTATTGGCTATCGATCCCGATTTAATTATTTCATCCAGCAATGATACCGTAAGCACTTTGCTTAATGCCGGCCTACCGGCTGTTGATTTGGGCTTTGACGGTTATGATACCATGAAGCAAGCCATTACCATTATGGGCGATATTTTTGGCGGCGAATTTGTAGATAAAGCCGCAGCTTGGAGCAAGTATGTTGATGATAGCATTGCCGAGGTTAGCGCAGCCATGAGCGGCTTAGCCGAGGAAGATAAGCCGATAGTTTATTATATTTCGGGCAATTCTAATAATGGTCTTTATTCTACTATGAGTGCCGGCGAAATTCAAAATTACTGGGTAGATATTGCCGGTGGTATTTATGCGCCCGAGGTTTTGGGCTTAGATAGCGGCGAGGTTTCGGCCGAGGCCATTTTGGCCTTAAACCCCGATGTAATTATTATTGGTGGCCAAGCCCAGCATGAATTATATGATGAATTAATGGCCGATCCGGCCTGGCAAAATATCAATGCCCTGGTAAATGATCGGGTTTACAAAAATCCTTGTGGTACTTTTGGCTGGGATCGTTTTGGTGCCGAAAGTGCTATGCAAATTAAGTTTGCGGCTTCGGTAATCAACCCCGATTTATTCGAGGTTGATATGATTGAAGAAATCAAAAGTTTTTACTTAAACTTTGCCGGTGTAGAATTTAGCGATCAACATGCGCAATATATGCTTGATGGTTATGGGCCTAATGGTGAAGCCTTAATTATTGAAGAATAATGATTAATCAAGATTATAAAAAGCGCAAAATATGGCTTTATCGGCTAATGCTCTTTGGTTTTATCGGTTTATTGCTGGTATTTTTGGTGGCAGCGATTACTATAGGCCGTTATGATATTAGTTTTGGTCAGGTTTTGGGCATTTTGGTGGGCAAGCCGCTGGGCATCGAGCCTAGCTGGGATACAACTATGGAATCGGTGGTATTTAATTTGCGCTTGCCCCGCACTATTGCTGCTATGTTAATTGGTGCGGCCTTGGCCGTATCCGGGGCAGCGTATCAGGGCATGTTTAAAAATCCGATGGTATCGCCCGATTTATTGGGTGTGGCCTCGGGCGCCTCGATTGGTGCATCTTTGGCTATAATTATGGGTTTATCGGCTGCTGTAATTCAGGGTTGGGCCTTTATTGGCGGTATTATCGCGGTAAGTATTACGGCCACCATTCCGCGCTTTGTCAAAAATGATTCGGTGATGGTGCTGGTTTTGGCCGGGGTAATTGTAGAGGGCTTGATGTCTTCGATTATGGGCATTATTCGTTATTTTGCCGATCCCGATACTGCCTTAGCCGAGATTGTGTACTGGACAATGGGTTCGGTAGCCCCTACTACCTGGGAAGATATCCTTTTGCTGGGGCCGGGAATTGCTATTGCCTTGGCATTGATGATAATTATTCGCTATCGCCTAAATGTATTATCTTTGGGCGAGGCCGAGGCAAAAAGTTTAGGTATTAATGTTAAGGCTACGCGGCGTGTTATTATTGTGTTATCCACCTTTTTAACGGCCAGCGCGGTATGTATGGCGGGCACGGTGGGCTGGGTTGGGCTGGTTATCCCTCATCTAGGCAGGATGCTGGCCGGCTCGGATAATCGTAAAATGTTACCGGTGGCTATGTTGATGGGCGCTTGCTTTATGATAGCCATCGATACCACGGCCAGGGCTTTAACCAGTGCCGAGCTACCAATTAGCATTATTACCGGTATAATTGGCGCACCTTTTTACTTTTATTTACTGGCTAAAGGGCGCACGGCTATACGATAAAGATTTTTTATTTAGTTATTACTTTTGGGGCGGCTGGCTTAAGTTATTGTCTGATTAACAAGTTACAAGGGCTGCAAGCCGCTCCGTTCTCCCCCATAAGCAGGTATTAAGTCATAAAATAAGGATTTACTATGCTTGAAGTAAAGAATTTAAGTTATCATTATCCGGATGGAAAAAATATTTTTAGCGATGTTAGTTTTAGTCTAAAAAAAGGTGATGTACTTTCCATTTTAGGTAAGAACGGGGCAGGCAAAAGCACTTTATTAAATTGCCTGGCCAATTTATTTATGCCTCAAAACGGGCAGATTATGGTAGACGAGCAGGATTTGCGTCAATTAAGTTTAGCGGAGCTGGCGAAATTTATTGGTTATGTGCCTCAAAATCACAATCCAACTTATGATTACGAGGTAATTGATTTTGTGGTAATGGGTCGCACGCCTTATATTGGTTTTTTTAGCAATCCGTCGCCGGCGGATTATCGGCTGGCAGAGAAGGCGCTTGAGGATATGAAGATAGGGCATTTGGCCTATAAGCCATATACTCAGATAAGCGGAGGTGAGCGTCAGCAGGCCACGATAGCTAGGGTTATAGCTCAAAATCCGCAAATAATTTTATTGGATGAGCCTACAGCGCATTTAGATTTTGGTAATCAGCTGAGGGCGATAGAGCTGGTAAAGCAGCTGGCGGATATGGGTTATACGGTGATTATGACAACGCATACTCCTGATCATGTATTTTATCTGGGCGGTTATGTTGGTTTATTGGATAAAAACGGTTATTTTAGGGTTGGTTTACCGGAGGATATCATGACAGAAAGCGAGTTAAGCGATTTATATGATATTGATTTAGCGGTAAGTTATTATCAACAGGCGAGGCGTAATATCTGTGTTGCCTTGGGTTAAGATTTGAGGTAATAGATAAAAGAGTTTATTGAAAAACAAAAATTTCCAAAAGTTTTTGCTTTTGCTTTTTTCAAAAAGCAAAGGTCTTAATCTTTTGAACTTATCTTTTGAATTTAATCTTTTTTCTTTCAATTAGTGAAAAAAGGATAATGTAGGCATGATGAGAGCATAAAATATCTGCAAAAACTGATAATCGAATTGATAAAATTGAAAGAAAGCTGCTATTTTTAT
>CAYJPF010000115.1:0-8541 GCA_964372025.1 uncultured Peptococcaceae bacterium
TAACTTTTTTTTGGGTTTGCTATTGATTTTTCTTAGCAGGTTTTTACAAAAAAAGTACAAGATCTTGAACAAAGGGGCTATCGCTTTTATGTGATAGCCCCTTTATATTGATGGCTGTTTTGGCTTTGCCAAAAGGCGCCGGTTTTAAGCCAATTTTCTTTCCTTGCTGCTTTTTTACCTTTATTTTGATTTGCTTGCTTAGTTTTTTAGTTGGCTTAAAACCTTTTTAAGACCTTGGGGCTCTGCCCCAAACCCCGCAATTTTTTGTAAAAAATTGAGTAAAACTTTAAAAGGGGCTATCGCTTTTACGATAGCCCCTTTTTTTTATTTAAGCTTATAAATAATCAGCAGCCTTAAGATGCTCTAAAGCTTGATGATGATCTTCACCGGCTACCATAACAACCGGCCCGGTGCAACCCATGCCCGAAGAGGCATAGATGCCGTTTTTCCACAAAACCTGTACCGCATCTTCTAAGGAAAGAATTTCGATACCGGGGATTTCCTCGGTAACAACTTTTTCCGGCGGGCAAGCTACGGTTTCAACGGCCTCTTTGGGGGCATTAGCCTCGGCTAAGGCATCCAAAATATCATCTAAACCGGCTTTTTTAGCAGCTGCAAACTCGGCAGCAACCTTGGCCAAAAGTTTACCTTTAGCGCAAGCGCCGGCATACTGAATGGCGCCGGCTACAACCGGTGCACCCGAAGCACGAGAAATAATATTGATAATCCGATCATAGCCCTCGCCTACCCCGGGGCCATAGGCATCGCCTAAAGCCTCGTAGCTACCGCCACTGGTATAGGCCGAAAGCATCTTAATCATTACATTACCGGTTAGGCTATCCATAACCATAATATCGCAAACGCCTTGCAAAAGGTCGTTACCGCGCATTACAACACCGCCATCGGCACGAGCGCTTTCGCTAAAATGGATATCATAACCATTATCTTTTAATTTGCATAAAGAACGCTCTACCTGCCTGGCACCATCAAGGTTTAAAATACCAACCGTAGGGCAAGGATTGCCGCAAGCCTTAGCTACAGCAATACCGGCAATAGTGTTTTTAAGCATGGCAGCTACACGCTCGGTGGCCGAAGTACCTGTTGTATTGGCAATATAAGCCTTTTTGCCAAAAGCAGGGGTAATTACCCTACCCACTGTAGAAACACCAATCGGGAAGCTATAATGCATAGTTACAGCTGCGGCCAATTCGCCGCTTAATAACATGGCATCCATTTTTTCATGGGCTTCTTTATCATCGGCAGCCTCGATTACAGTTAAAGCAGTTTGCACATTATTGCCAATTACCACAACTTCGATCGAGCTATCAGCAGCCTGAGCAAGCTCGGCACCTTTAAGCATTTCGGCAGGGCCATGCTCGCTGCCCAATAAAGTTAGGGCAACCTTGGGGCGAGCGCCAAAATTGCCGGTTTCGATACCATCGGCAATTTCGCTAAAAATTTCGGCTATCATTTGCTTTGCATTTTCCATAGTCGTCTCCTTTCTTAAGCGATCCGACTACTTCACTAATGAAGAGGCAAAATCACGCATAGCTTCAGCAACCATTTGACGCAAGGCTTCTTTATCACTGCCGCCGGCTTCTTCTACTTTGCCGGTGTTCTTCTCGATGATAAAGGAAATACCATCAAATAAATTGGTTAAACGGCCTAAGAAAAGGCTGCCTTTACCAACTATCATAACTCTGTTCAATTCGCCTAGTAAGATCAAATCGCGGGCATGACCCATAAACGGTACGCCGGAAGGAATATGACCCTGAGTAGGTGCAAAACCGGGCATAGCAATACGCTCTACCACATCGTTTAGCTCGCTCTTTTCGAACTCTTTGCGCATAACGCCCAAAGCGGCAATCATTTTATAATTGGCCTTAGGAACATCGCCGGCGCCGGCAGGCTCGGTAATTTCCGGGTTTTGCATTTCTACGCTAAAGGTGTCTACATCGGCAATCTTCATGCCAACCTTGCTTAAAGGATTAGACACAATAGCTTGCATTACAGCCTGCGGCGAAGCACCGCTGCCAATAGTATGACGGCCCACGATATCGGTACGGATAACAGGGCTTACGCCATCGTTTTCGCCAATATGAACAGCAAAAGCGCCCAGCATATCTTCTAAGAGCGGCATGCCTTTTTTAACATGGTCTTTACCGTTCATGCCCAATTTAGCCGAAGCACCACCGGCCAAAACAACCACATTTTGATATACGCCGGCTTGAACCAAGGCCGAAGCATTAACCAAAGAGTGAGCAGGGCCTGCGCAGAAGCTGCGGGTATCGGAACCGGTAGCATTTATACAACCGCAAATTTCGCCGATAGCTTTGGCAAAGTTGCCGCCGCCACGCTGATTCATATCACCACAAGCCTCTTCCGAGCACTCGATGATATAATCTACTTGTTCGGCTTTTAAATCGGTTTTATCTAAAAGTAATTGCAAAGCAAAAGCAGCAGAAGCTTTGCCTACTAAGTTTTCAAACATAACATGCGAAGTTAAAGCTTGATCGAAATCATGAGCTTTTTTAACACAACCGATTAATTTATCTTCAAAATAAAAAGGCTCGGCATGTTGATTATTTACTAAATCTTCGATGGTAGCGGTATCGGCGGGGTTTTTGTCTAATTTGGCTAAATCTTTCCATTTACCCACAACCGGATGAGCCACTAATTTTTCTTTTACCATAGCTTGGAAATCGGCTTCCATCACTACTAAATCAAAAACGTCAACGGCTTTAATTAGGCCGTAGAACTCGTCTTCGGGCATAATTTCGCCATATTTACCATCCCTTTTGGCGCCGGCAAAGCCATTTTCGTACCAAGGGCGCTCAAAGCCATTTAAGGCTTTAGGATGCAAAGTGCCAATATAGGCTTGATTGGGCGGATATTTTACGGCATCTTCAAAGCTGCGTAAAGCTTTGGGCAAATCTTTTAAATATTCGGCATCGGGGTTAACGCGTCTTTCGTTGGCTTGGGTGGTGCCTTGATGAATTAAAACATCATTGGCTTGAATTAAAGCATAAGCTGCACCTTTTAGTACAGGATAATTCATATTTATTACCTCCAAAATTTTGCTAAAAAAGTATGGCAGTGTGGCAATAGGCCGCACTGCCATACAAGTTAGTTAATAATTAAAAAACAGTTTGCTCGCTAACTTCGGTTTCCAGAGCCTTTAAGGCCTTGCGTACCAAGCCTCTGCGCAATTCTTTTTCATCCTCTTGGGTTAATTTAGGATTGCCCAAAGGATAAGGAATAGCAACAGTAGGAACAATACGGTTTGCACCAACCGTTAGAGAAATGGGCACAACCGTGCACATATGAGCTACCGGGAAACCGGCTCTTTCGATTTCTTTTACCATCGTTGCACCGCAACGAGTGCAGGTGCCTCAGGTGGAGGTGAGGATAACGGCATCAACTTGATGCTTTTTTAAATCCTCTGCAATTTCGGCAGCAAATTTTTTGGAATTAGCAACCGAAGTACCATTACCAACGGTGGTATAATAATATTCGTGTAAAGAACCCATTTCGCCTGCTGCTACCAATTCGCGGATTACATCAACCGGCAAAACGCGGTCTAAATCTTCATTGGCATAAACAGGGTCATAGCCGCCATGAGCGGTTTCGCCATTTTCGGCGGTGAAGTCATTAATACCTTCTAGGCAATAACGACCATATTTGGAAGCACTGGAGGATTCGATATGATCGGGGTTACCCTTAGGTACCGGGCCGCCGGAAGAAACCAAAGCAATTTTAGCCTTGGTGATATCTTTAACGGCCGGTTGGGGATCTACCCTATCAAAGATAGGCATTGGATATTCGGTAACAAATTCCTCGCCTTTAATCTTATTAACCAGCATTTCCACAGCACGCAAAGAGCCGCGTTTTTCGGCAAAGTAGTTTTGGCGAATGCCTTTAGGCATATAACCTGTAACTTCAGCACCTTCGGCAATTTGCTTAACGATAGCAGCCATAGCAGGGATAGCTTGGCGCATACCGGTAGCTGCATTGGCGGTGGGCACAACATAAGCATAGCGCTTATACATATCGGCACCGGGGTTTTCCTCATACATACCGCTTACCACGGGAATATTAAGGTTTTCGGAAACGATTTCGGCCACCATGCCGCAAGCCATACCATAACGACCAGCATTAAATGCAGGGCCTGCAACTACGATATCGGGATTATAGCTTTTAATCATAGCTAAAACTTCGGCTTTAGTAGCATCAACATTTTCGTTAAAGTAGCTATCACCGCAGATTACGGTACCAACCACTTCAGCTACGCCTTCTAAAGCGCTATTTAAAGCCATACCGGGGCCGGCAAAGCCATCACGTTTTTCAGGCTTAGTATCGGCTTTGTCTTCGCCGCCGATACCGGCATAGAATTGATTAATATAATGAACTATCTTTAGCAAGAACAGCCCTCCTTATAGAGCTTAAGCTCCACGATAAGTCGATACTTCGCTATTGATTGTATCAACATCAAGTACCATTTCCATCATGCCAACTTGTTCTTCATAAATAGCGGCATCAACGTCTTCTTTTAATTCAAAAATATGATAAGCTTTGAGTCCCAACGAGACTCCGGCTAAAGGACCGGCAAAAGTAGGATCGCCTTGGGATACGGTTTCGGCAGCAAGACCAGCAGCTTCGGCCTCGGCACCGCCGAGAACTACTATTAAGTCTTCTACCCCGTATTTTTCCGATAATTCTTTGATCCTAGCTTGGTTTTCCAAGTCCATAGCACCAGCTGCAGTTCAGACGAAGCATTCGGTAGTAGAAAAAACTACTTCAGCGCCGGCAGATTTAACACATTCTTCAATGGCCGGGCCGGGAATACCGTCGCGGTCGCCTAAGATGGCTATTTTTTTACCTTCGAGCATAGTCATAACCTTTTCCTCCTTAAATTATTTTATATATTTTATTTATAGAACACTATAAATCTTGAAAACAGCTTAACTTATAAACCTTTGGCGGTTAAATAGTTAAAGCCTAATTCATTGGTAGCACCGATAATAACTTGGATTTCGGCCACAATCGAGCCATCTTCCTTTAAGCTACCGGCAGCACCACCGGCAATTACATCGGCAACTTCCGGATAACCGATAAC
Source organism: uncultured Peptococcaceae bacterium (assembly GCA_964372025.1). Taxonomy (GTDB): domain Bacteria; phylum Bacillota; class Dehalobacteriia; order UBA4068; family UBA4068; genus CAYJBP01. Next base: position 5,117 of record CAYJPF010000115.1, read on the forward strand.
GGTTTCCATAGGCGGCAAGGTAACTACCTGATTAGCATTACCGGCGGTAACCACGGCATCACCGGCCGGGGTAGAATCGGCTAAAGATTGCGAAGCGCCATCTTGGCCGGCATATTCGTCGGTAATTAATACGGTTTTAACGCCCAAAGCGCTAATTTTATTGCAGTTCATAACGAGGTCGGCATCGGGATTACCAAAGCCCTCTTCCGAAATGATAACAGCATCAGCGCCCAATAATTCTACTAATTTAGCAGTCATATTGGAGGAACGCTCTTTATCCATCAAGGTAACATTTTCATTGGTGATAATGCAACCCAAGAAATTGTAATCTTTGCCATGACGGCTGAACAAATCGGTGATAACCGGGCTGTTCTGATGGATATAGGTGGGGTTTTTATCGCAAGCAGAAACGCAGTTACCGCTAACAATGGCCCCATCAAAAGCCTCGGTGGGATACATAAAGGTAGGAACAATTTCCTTAACATCCACACCATAGTAAAAAGTATTATGCAATAAACCTTGGGTTTGAAGCATATATACATAAACAACTTTGGGTAAATTAGGATATTCCTTAACTTGCTCAAGTAAAGGTTTGGTTTCATAAACATCTACTTGATCGGGGGTTAATTCTTGAGCAATTTTGCCCAAATAGGTAGCTGCTCTAAAGCCGGCTAAGCGCACGATAACCTCGTGCTCATGTTGCTTAATGCCCTCTTTAGGCTCTACTTTAACTACAATATTGCAGGTTTTGGAAAAGGGAGTATAATTAGCCCCTTCGCCTTGCATATCAATGATGCCCTCCTGGAAGCCAACAATTTTACCGGTGGTAACAACAGCAGCTCCGGACAAAACATGGGTACGCCCCGAACCTACTTGTTCAACATTGCTGATAAAGCCGGGGAACATCCCGCCTTTGCCATCAACCTTAACTCTGGGCTCGATAACATCCTTAACAGGCATAATTCGAACAGATTCACCGGGACGAGCTAAAAACACCTCTACAGATGCAATACGCTCGTCGGCTGCGGCCTCGGCAATAACTTCATCTTTATTTACATAAAGAGTACCGTTTTTAACCTCGGTTTGGCCGCCAAACTGAACATCAGTGATTTTAATTAAACCTAATTCTAAGCGCACAACTTCACCTCCTAATTATTTATAAATTAACCAAGCAATTCATCTAATTTAGCTTGAACAGCTCCCATTTCAATGCTTTCCTTATCAAAGGTAAAGACTTTTTCGCCGCCTTTATAGAAGGCAAAGGCAGGCAAACCCATAACTTTTTGAGCAATCGACAAACGCTTATTAGCAGCGGCATCTAATTTGCAAAATTTAGCACGGCCGGCATTTTTTTCGGCAAAAGCTTCTACATCAGGCAAAAGAGCCATGCAGGGCTCGCATTTGGGGCTCCAAAAATCAACAAAAACTAATTCTTCGGCACCAATAACTTCTTGTTCAAAATTCTCTTTGTTTACTTCAATCATTTTTAATATCCTCCTTATATTTATAGCTTAGCTAATAAATCTTTAATTTGAGCCTCGGTAATATCTTGGCCTTCTAAGCGGTCGATAACCTCGCCTTTATTGAATAAGAGCAAGCTGGGAACAACCGTGGCTTGGTATTGTTGAGCAGTTTTTTGATTACGATAGGTATCCAATTTAACTAAATCGAAGCTATCATCTACTTCATGCATTTTTTCGAGCAGGCCAACCAAAGCAATGCTGGCTTCTACTTGAGGAGTCCAAAAAGCGAGCAGTACCGGCTTTTGGGCTTCTAATACTTGGCTGGTAAAGGTTTCCATCTCGGCCAAATATTTTTCGGCGGCAACGGCGGCAATAGCACCATCGGCAGCGGCGGTAATCACTTGGCGCAAATATTTTACACGGGCATCGCCTACACCATAAACACCGGGAACATTGGTTTCCATGATATCATTGGTGATGATATAGCCTTGCTCATTCAATTCAACATGGCCTTTTAAGAAGCCGGTTTTGGGGATAGAGCCAACAAAGAAGAAAACGCCATTTACTTCTAAGCTGCTTAATTCGCCGGTTTTGATATTTTTAACGGTAACACTTTCTACCAATTCATCGCCAACGATTTCTTCAAGTACGGAATTCCAAACCCATTTAAGCTTGGGATTTTTAAAGGCCTTTTCGGCGCTGGCCTTATTGCAATCCAAAACGCCTTCTTCATGGATAACAATAATGGTAACGCTTTCGGCAAATTTGGTTAAATACATGGCTTCTTCGATAGCGGCATCGCCATTACCAACCACAACTACATCTAATTCTTCAAAGAAATCGGCATCGCAGGTAGCGCAATAGCTAACACCTTTACCGCGCAATTTGCCTTCACCGGGGATATTGAGCATTCTAGGCTCGGCGCCGGGCGATATAATAACGGTATGGCCTAAATATTCTTGACCATCCTTGGTGATAACTTTTTTGATAACACCGCTTAAATCCATATCTTCAACCACGCCACGGATAATTTCGGTACCAAAATGCTCGGCATGATCGGTAAAATTTTTCATTAAGTTAGGGCCGGTAGCATGCTCGAAAAAGCCGGGGTAGTTTTCTAATTCCTCGGTGGTGCCGGCTTGTCCGCCGGGACGACCTTTTTCGATAATTGCGGTTTTCAAGCGACCACGGCTGCCATAAATACCGGCAGCTAAGCCACCGGGGCCGCCGCCCACTACCAAGATATCATAAATTTCTGCCATTTTTCTTCCTCCTAAAATATAGTTAATCAAAAATTTAGTTTATCAAAAATAATATTCAGCCGGCAATGCTTGCAAAGCCGATTGTAATAAATCCAAATCAATAACCTGAAAATCCTCGGCAATAGCCTCGGTAATTGGCAAGTTAGTTTTAGGCAATTTGGCCACAGCCTCTAAGGCAGCCTCTAAGCTTTGCAGTGATTTATAATCCAAGCCAATGCCCGTAGCCGCAGAGATAATCAGGCTTTTATAAGGGCTTTGATTGGGCTTGATGCTACCGCTTAAAGGGTAATTAATCAATTTGGCTCCTAAATGCACCAGCTTGCGAGCCTCTAAAAAGATAGCATTTGCATCGCCTTCGATAATCATACAGGCATCTTTGTACTTAGCAATTACCAAGGGATTATTGGTGATAATCTTAACCGTATCCAAATTGTCCACCTATTAGTACACATAAAAAATCGACAGGAAATGGGAAAAAAGTTCGCCATTTCTCTGTCGGTTAATAACTTTCAGAGCCAGGTCGGGCAATGGTATTTTAGCCTGAGAGTTTCATTATAAGTTGGCATACTTATAACTTGCCCCTACGGCGTCTTGCGACTCTCCCATTACTTTCATCCCTGAACAAGATTTAGTTTTTTAATATATGTTGATTATATCATTAAAAATCTTAATTGTAAATAGGCAAAATCAAATTTTTTTA
>CAYJPF010000116.1:0-5640 GCA_964372025.1 uncultured Peptococcaceae bacterium
TTGAAATGTGGTGTTTTGAAGTTTAAGGCGCGTTTCTCATTTGATTTTTTTTATTGTCCCCGTTTGGGAGCAAAACCCCCAGCTTTAGCTGGCAGCTTCAGCGTTTCTTGTATATGGTGTGTGCATGACAGAATATCGCCATGGCGCGCACAGCGTGTTTACTATTCATCTCCATATTGTCTGGATAACGAAATATCGAAAGCCAGTCCTTGTAGGGGATATTGCGTTAAAGGTTCGTGAGATAATCCGAGAAATATGTCGTTCTGAATCTGTTGAAATCATGAGAGGACATATTTCGCGTGACCATATTCACCTCTTTGTATCAATCCCACCTCGCGTGACCATCAGTCGCTTGGTGCAAAAACTCAAAGGTAAAAGTTCGTATAAGCTTTTGCACAGTTACGAAACTCTTCGCCGTCAATATTGGGGTCGACATCTTTGGGCTAGAGGATATTTTTGCTGTAGCAGTGGTAATGTGACCGACGATGTCATCAAAGCCTACATCGAACAGCAAAATCATCATGATGACGAGAATTTCAAAATTGAGGGTGAGGTAAAATCTCCAAGTTAAGGCGATTTGTGTGGCTTCTAGCCGTAATCGCCAGCTTTAGCTGTAAATTTGATGCCACCGGCTTTAGTCGGTGGAGTATTCACTCTCTTCATCGGGCTGCTATGAGCACAGTCACGTCACCGAGGGGGATTGTTTGGCCTTCGCGATTATCGAAGGACTTAAAGCCCTTAATATGTATTTCTTTGAGTTTCATCTCTCTTTCCTTGACAGCCTGTTAAAAGTCAATGCGCCATATGCCCGTAGCCGCTTTGGCTAAATGCTTTTGGCGAGAATCAATTTTGTCTTCATCCCATGTCTTATAATGCTTTGCTATGTATTGTGTCATACCGAAAGTGCTTTTTTCAAATTCTACGGCCTTTGCCTGATAGCTTTGCTGTCCTAATTTATTATTGGTTTTCGTTTCTAAAAATGTCATATTGCCAAGCCTGTAGACGCACCTTTTATGCTGCTCTTCTGTGAACTCAGGCCATGTCTCGCAAAGTGATTCAGAGAATTTTTCCGGCAAGATATGTTCAATATTATACGTGTCGCTCTCAATATTAAAGTCATTACTAAATGCGTTTTTTTCTATGCTTGTGAATATGTAGCGCACGACAGCCTTGTTTCTCGCATTTGTGGTCATAAATTCTTTTTTTGTAAAGGCGGCCTTAAAGATGTCGTCGTCAGGGTAAAGCTCACGCAGGGCATTGAGTATACGCTTTGCGTCAGAAAAGGCTCCGGAGGAAATGCCTTGGCCTATTTTGCTGTAGAGGCGTTCTTGTTCATTTGTGTGCAATTTGCAAATGACATTGTAACGAAAAACAAAGGTGCTCAAGTCTGCAATAACCCTTGTAAACACCTCTCTCCTTTCCTTATAGAATACCTCATATAGTGCTAAAATAATAGCATTTTGCTGTTTTGTCTGTGCAAGCTTAAAGAGACGGATGGCGGACTTTTCTTTGTCATTCCACAAAGGATCATGCGCGTCTCTTAAAGCCATATAGACGTCAGTGGTGGCGTCAAGGTCGCGCAGCAGTTGAAAGGCGTGTCCCTTGTCCCGAATTTTATGGCGCACCACCTTAAAAAGCTCTGTTTTGCGCACAAGTTTATGTTTACTATTCCAAAAGACACGCAGAAACTCCGAGAAATCTTCTTTGCCCAATCGTGTAATAATACCTTCCCAAAGATCTTCAAGGCTTTGAATTTCGGCATTGTGCATCTCCCCTGTGGTAAGCAGGGAAAAGAGATAGTTTTTCAATAAATCTGTGGAGGAGAGGCGCACACCGCGGGCGTTCAATGTTTCAAAAACCGTGAAGGCATTAAGCTCGTCAGTCACAGTTATAACCGTAAAAAAAAGTTTGTCCACAATGGAGTCCACAAAGATTGCCAGTTTTTCCCCTTTGTCTGAGGCATCACGCACATAGGCGTCAAATTGTTTATCAAACCATTCGTAACTTTTACGAAGCAAGTGTTCTGAGGCTTTAAATCCCCTTTGACGCAGTTTTTCAAGTGGCACAATATATGTGGCATAATATGTATTGTTATGCCTGTTCAGTTCTAACTTTGGGCGTGACACAAGGGTCACAGGGTCTGTATAGCCGATATAACTTTGGCGTAATTGGTCGAGACGTCGCTGGTTAATATCGCTATTGATGTTGCTTGTAACAAGTTTTTTCAGATTACCCAAGGCCGCAAGAATCATGATGCTTATGGTCGTCAGGCGTTGCTGGCCGTCGATGATGCCAAAGTTTTTGCTGTCGGCGCTTTGTAGCACGAGATAGCCCATGTAATGTCCTGCTTCGACATCTGTATCAAAGAGTCCGCATATATCTTGCCACAAGTCATCCCATTCGTTTTCTGACCATGAGTAGTCACGCTGAAACGACGGGACTTTATAGTGCAATCCGTTCCCGAGAAGCTGGCGGAATGTTTGGTTTGCGGTGTTGAAATTCATAATTGCCATACTTATTCCTCCTTCGCGTCAAGGCCGGCGATTTTTTTCAATGCTTTCCCGAACTTTTGATAGTTTACCTTGACGCCGTCGTCGAGGTCAATGGCAATTTTTTGTGTGGCGAGGGGGTAGAGAGTGTCGTGTTCGTACGCGTTCACATCGAGGAGAATTCTTTTCAGCTCCGCCACTCTTTTGAGGGCGCGTGTTTTGTCTCGGCTGCCGGTCGCAACACTGACGCTGAGGCTTTCTTGGTGGGTCATTTCTGTCTCAAGTTTTGAACTATATTGGCGCAGGTATTCATTGAGTACGACGTTCACTGTTTCCGGACGATAGCGGTGCATATAGATAAGCGCGTTAAAATGTCCCTTGGGGCTTGAAAAGAGCCAGTAAATGGGACGCTTTTTGTAACGCTTCACATGGTCATTATAAAAGTCCTTCAAAAAATACTTGCGGATATTCTTTCCCAAGGCTTCTTCAATAAAGCGCAGGTTGGCGTCAACATGTTCCTCGCCAAACGTGACTTTAAGGAATGCGTAAAAGCGGTCAACTATGTCATCTTGGAACCAATGCCCCTCGAGTATGGGGATGACGTTGTCGGCGTCTGCTGCAAAGCGCGGATGTGGTACTTGCTCGCTGTAATCGTGCAGCGTTTGTCCTTGGTTCGCAAGAATAAGCCCTTCCTTATCAAGGGAATAACGCCCAAACATACAGCCCACCGCATAAGAAATATACTCGCGCATGGTGTCCGCACGCAGTAAAGCCTCCAGCTCATCCACTGTCTTCTCTCCCCCATAACGATAGGCGGGATTACACGTCAGCGTGATTTCTTTCAGCGGCACATCGGGCGTCAGCTCATTCTCTAAACCATAAGCATCTATAAAAATACGATTATTCTCCTCTTCAAGCCTGTGCATCTCGTCTGTCATGGGTTGCCAATGCGCGCGCAGGGCTTTGTAGCTAGTGGATAGTGGGATGGCTTCGCCAGTGGGTAATGGATAGTGGATAGTGGGTAGTGAATCCTGTCCAAGGGCAAAGGAAAGGAGCGGCAACGTCGTAAAATCCCATGAGGTTTCGTAAGAGTCCCAGTCGGCTTTTGAAATAGCTATATTTTCTAAAACTAAGGAATATACATTTTCGTCGTATTCATATCGAATGGGCAATCTCTTTATGTCACTTGTCAAATAGTGAAAGGTAGCATTTACTGCATCAAGAAGATGTTGTGCAACATGTGAGTTGAAAAAACCTAAAACGTACTTTTCAAGCTCTTTATTATCAATGAAACATGACGGGGCTTCAACATTAAAAAGACTTCCCTGTGACATGAATCGTGCTGCAAAGCCCGTTGTTGTTGTGTGAGACCATGTAATGCCTTGCTTGCAAAAAAAATCATCATTTGCCATCACATTGAGTCGAGCGCCATTATGCTGACGTATTTCTTCCCCGTCACATGACCAGTTGAGGATATAATCTAGATTTCCATACCACTTCCTATATGTTCCCCCTTTTATTTGCGGCAACCATTTTATGCTCGAAGAAATAAAATCACTCTTGTTTTTTGAGTCAAATTTAATGTTTTTCCTTGCAATTTCATACCACTGCCTCAAAAACAAAGAGTTATCGCCTGTTTGCAGGCCTGTCTTAACTGTACTAATATCGTTGATTGTAGAAAGCGAATAAAGTGAAAGAAAATTTTCAGACAGCCAATACGCAATAGGACTTCCGGGGATTTTTGCAAAGTCGGTGGCGCAGGCACGATAGAACCAGCCACACGATGGGTTTTGTATAGCTTCTTGCAAATGTGCGTTTTTTTCTACCTCAGAGATGCCATCGACAAGACGGACGTAGTCTCCTTGATATTCTAGCAGAGCGGAGTTTTGCAGCACAAAGGCTGTTGTCGCCACGACCTCTCCCCCGATACTGTCGAAAGCGCGTGCGCCCAAGTGCGCCATAGAGAGTAAGGTGGCATCATCCAGAAGTTGTTTGCGTAATTTTTCAAAAGAGGACAAAAACATCCAGCTCTGCATGGTAATCATGCCCACAGTCCTTTGTGTCACAGCAAGTTCTAAGCATCGTGCTATAAACATGGCAAACAGGTCTGACTTGCTGTTGGGGTATTGTTTTTTTGCCCACGCTGCAAGTTGCGCATTCATGCCTTTGCCGCCCATGTATGGCGGGTTTGCAATGACCGCATGATAACGGTGGGAGAGGTAGCGTGCTTGTGTCAAACACGACAAAAGCTTATCCGCAGTGGCGCCCATGAGCATGTGACCTGCTTTGACATTGGCAATCTCATCCCATAACTTAAGACTTTCTTCTTCTGTGAGCTGGGGGCGTACGAGCGACCCCATGTTTTTGGCATTTTCAAAGGAACGAATTGTGTCCAAGAAGGCGTCCGTCGGCACCATTCCGCTGTCTTTCCAGAACATATCAAGTTCTTTCTCTGCAAAGCGCACATTTTCTAAAACGCAAATATTGGGCACAACGCCGCGCCCAAAGAAGCGACGATCTTTTTCTCGTGCTTTCATGGTGAGGGCGAAGGAGGCGAGGCTGGCGGCGCGTTCGTCTATTTCCATGCCATACACATTGTGCTGTAAAATCTTTTGTGCAATATCTGCCTTAGTGTAGCCTTCTTCTTCGTATATGGCAAAGAGCAGGTCGAAGGCATAGGTGAGCATATGGCCTGAACCGCAGGCGGGGTCACAAATTTTCAGATCTTCCACACTTTCGACGCGCAAAAATTCCCCACTCCCCACTGTCCACTTCTCACTTTCCACTGCCGCAGGCGAAGGCACATAATACGCCATGCCCTGTACAAGCGATGATTGCGGCCTGTTCAGCATCCACAAACGTCCAAGGCTATTTTCCACAAGGTAGCGGACAATCCAGTGGGGCGTAAAAAGCTGTGTGGCCGCGGGAATATTTTCCGGCGTGATTTTCTTGTTTCCCTTCAATGCCTCAAACACGGCGTCTTTCTTTTCGGAAATATAGTATTGATACAGCCAGCCGATGACTTCGACGCTTGCGCACGCGTCCTCCGTCATGGCTGCACGGATATGGGCGACAATGGACGCACCGGACAAAAGATCGTCGGGCATGAGCAATTCCGTATAATCGGCGATGCGCTGAAACATAAAGGGCA
>CAYJPF010000116.1:5740-8283 GCA_964372025.1 uncultured Peptococcaceae bacterium
TCGTCGGGCATGAGCAATTCCGTATAATCGGCGATGCGCTGAAACATAAAGGGCATGGACTTTGACCAATAATTACACACTGCCACCACAAGCATGCGATACGCGGCGCCTTGTGGGTCGTGGGCGCTGATATTCCCGTCTAAAATATCAAAAACATGCTGTTGGACTTTCGCATCAATGACGCTGCTGTCTGTATGCCGCGCCTTGGCCTCGGCTAAAATTTCCGGTTGCGACTGCCCTTCAAGGGGGGAAAGGACACGAATTTTATTGTAACCTTTCACGTCCATAAAACGCAGGGCGCACAGACGGTTGAACCATGTGTAGGCCACGCGATCAACGACGGCCTCTTGCCCTTCGCTGTCAATACACGCCTCAAGTTTCGCCACGGCCTCGGCATTGTCACGACGAGCACGGCTTCCTGCATCCAGCACATGATGGAGCTTTGCCGTCACTTGCTCTATGAGGTCACGACGGGCATATTGTGCAAAACGCTTGAGACGGGCGGTATCCATAATCGCTCCTTTGGGAGTGGTTAGTGGCTAGTGATTAGTGCTTAGTTGGCGCAGTCCGCAACGCTTGTACGTGTGACAGGCCATTGAGGAAAATACTTATCATTCCATGTGTCAAGCGTAAGAACAATGCAGTCCTTGATATATTCGCGCACCCACGGTTCCCATGCTTCATGAGCAAGTCGCGCAGCTAATGTGTCCTTGAAGGCTACAAGAACGCTCTTTTCATTTTCAAGCTGGCAAGCGTCAAGAGCCAACAAAACAACGTATATAAAGGGCTTTGCGTCTCGCTCCCATAAATGCAAAGCCAGATACGAACAACGCGCTTTTGGCACAAGGTCGTGTGCTATGAGCGTCTTTGTTCGTATTTTTTCCAGAAACTTTTCTCTGTCTGATGCTTTTGCCCGCGCATGTGAAGGGTCTTTCACTTCCACAAGTAAAATATCTTTCTCACGCTCAATAATGAAGTCCACTAACTTCATATTATGGGGCAGTGAATGCCCTTGCTTATCAAGCTCCTCCCACACAAGGTTGTCGGGAAAAGTAAACTCCAAGTCCGCATTTGGTTCTGTTTTATACGTCACCATCACTCCCCCCCAGCGCGCGCCGTATATCTGCGTCCATAAGCTCGGCAAAGGTATCAAGTATGCTTGAATGCGAAATATGCTTATATTCATCAAAACTTCTTACGTTGATAACACCATTGGCATCACGGGTAATATGATGAAAACGCACCTCATCCCCGCGCTCCTTATCCATGAGCAAGTCAAACCATTTGAGCAGCACATAATCGTGGGTCGTCAAAATAATTTGTTGCCCGTTGCGCGAAATTTCCAGCAATATTTCCACAAGAAGCTGCATGATATTGGGATTCATATTTGCTTCGGGCTCATCCCATAGCAAGGGGCCGCTTGTTTCAAAGTTGATGGCACCGGTTTTCAAAAGACGCGCGAGCATACCTATTTTCCGGTACCCTTCCGCTACGGCGTTGACGGACAGTTCATCATCATTAAACGTCTTAAATGTGACCTTACCGCCGCCGTGAAAAATAAACTTGCCGCCACACAGCTCTTCAATACGCTCGATGGATGCTTTCGATGTTTCGTGTAATGTATTCGCACGTAATACAGGGTGGTCAAGGTCGAGGCTGATGTCGCGATAGGTTTTGTCAAAGGAGAGTTTGTATTTTTCATACATACTCACAAAACCTTCCATAAATGAAAGCACTTCTTTTGCTGGAATAAAGGTAGATGACACGTCGTTGGAGATGCGTGCTTCTAATTGAGCATTATTCAAAGCGAGAAAGTAGATTTCTCCATCAAAGCTTACTTCTACACGTGCACATTGCTTCGCTCCGTGATGTGATAATTCTTCAATATTATCATCAAAGGGTATAAAGTAATCAAGCAGGCTAGCGGCATAGAGTAAGCTTGCCTTTTCCAAGTCTCCACTAGGAAGCTTTTCCCGCACATGAAAGGCGTGTATCAATTTCAAAAGCTGCGACTTGCCCGTCCCGTTTTCGCCGATAATCACATTGACCTTAGGGGAAAAGTTCACAGTCACTTCTTCGCTAAAAGCCATGAAGTTCTTGATTTTCATACGTTCAATCATAATTGCACCTTTTTTCCTTGCGCCACTTCTGCCAGTAAGGTTGCTTGTAAGGATTTTATATAGTTGACCTTGAATAAATGCGTTTTTTCAAAAAATCAAAATTCAATTTGCAGCCTCAACATCATATCTCGACGCAAAACAGCTCAGAAGGGTCATTATGGCGCAAAAAAGGGCATAGCCCCAGTCATTCATCAATTTCTTGAAATTGAATGCAGCGGCAGCCAATAGCAGGTTTATCTCGTCTCCGATGGTGCCTTTGAGGTAGCACCTTGCGAGGCGAAAATCGTTTTTGACATGTGAAATTACCGCTTCAATGGAGCTACGTCGCCTGAAATTTTTTTGTGCTGTCTCCCTCTCTTCTGTAGTGAGAGCATCAGATTCGGGAATATGAATTTGTGTTGTGCCAACATGGGAGCTTCCGCG
>CAYJPF010000117.1:0-8241 GCA_964372025.1 uncultured Peptococcaceae bacterium
AACAAACTATCCGCCGACAAATTGAAGAAACCCACAACCCAGCTAACAAAAAGCAACAAAAAACTCACAACCGAACTTGATTCGGATTATATAGGTTTGGTTAGCGTAAATCTATATCGAAAAGCAAGCAAGCCTATATTAAAAAAGCAAAGAGGATCTAGCAAATAAAACTAATTGCTACATCCTCTTTGTTTTTTTGCATCATAGCCACCTTGATTTCTTTGACATTAATTATATCTGCTTTAGCTTCGCCAAAAGGTGCTCAACGGCTGTTTTGGCTTCGCCAAAAGGCGCTCAACGGCTATTTTGGCTTCGCCAAAAGGCGCTCAACGGCTATTTTGGCTTCGCCAAAAGGTGCTCAACGGCTATTTTGGCTTCGCCAAAAGGCGCTCAACGGCTGTTTTGGCTTCGCCAAAAGGTGCTCAACGGCTATTTTGGCTTCGCCAAAAGGCGCTCAACGGCTGTTTTGGCTTCGCCAAAAGGCGCCGGGTTTTAAGCCAATCTTGCTTCCTTGCTATCTTTTATCAGTTAACTTAAATTCGCTTGCTTAGTTTTATTGTTGGCTTAAAACCTCTTTAAACCCTTTTTAAGACCTTGGGGCTCTGCCCCAACCCCCGCAATTTTTTGTAAAAAATTGACTAAAACTTTTAATTGCTTTCTTTAGCATCCTCAATAAATGCTTCCAAACGATCTGCCGTTGGCTCGTTTTTTAACTTTCGCTTAAATAATTCGCAATAATTACGCACCCTTTTAGGTATCAACCCCGAAGGCCGCACAATTAATACAACCACCAACAATAAACCATAAATCAACTGCGCATAATCAGCAAAATCACGTAACTTCTCAGTAATCACCGTTAGCAAAAATGCTCCCACTACCACGCCAATCGGATTGTCCATACCGCCTAAAATTACCATGCATATAAATACCAAAGAACGCGCAAATGTAAAATCATTAGGACCCACAAAAGATACTAAACTGGCATAAAGCGCACCACCTATACCGCAAAATACAGCGCCAATCACAAAAGCAAATAACTTGTTTTTTGTAATATCTACACCCAAACACTTTGCAGCAATCTCATCTTGCGCTATATTATTAAGCGCTAAACCATAACGCGAAATATATATGCGCTGCGCTATATATACCAATAATACCAAGATTATCGAACAGAATATTAAATAGAAAAAATGTGGGACTAATTCTACACCAAATATAGTATAATTATCATATAAGGAAAACGGCCCAATATTAAATGCCGTAACCCCACTAATTCCATTTGGCCCGCCTAAAAAAGATATATTGCGGATAAGCTGCGTAAAAGCCAATTGCAAAGCCATTGTTACCAATGATAAATAATAGCTTTTGGTTCTAAGCGTTGGCAAACCCACCAATAATCCCGCAAAGGCGCATAATACAATCGCCATCAATAAGCCCAACCAGGGGCTAACACTTAATTTTACGGTGGCCACCGCCATCGAATAAGCACCAATGCCCATAAAAGCAGCCGGCGCAAAGTTTACCATGTCGGTAGAACCCATTTGGAAGTTTAGACCCAAACAAACACAAGCATAAACTATGGCCATCACCGCAATATGCGATTCGTAGCGGAAGGTAGATAGTAAAATCGGTATAGCTAATAAGCAGATAAAAGCGCTGATTAAAGCCGTCTTTTTATAGGCAATAAAGAGCGAAAAGGTTTTATTGATTAAGCCTTTTCTTTCCATATATACCAGGCCTACAATTACCAGAACAACAATGGTAAGGCTAAACTGATAGGCCATCCGTAGCATTAAAAAAGTAAGGCCAAAGAATAAGATATTGCATAGAATAACTAAAATCGGCCCGGGAAGAAAACGATTTAAACTTTGCATAATTTGCTCCTTCCCTACACTTTTTCGACGCTTTTTTCGCCAATAATGCCTTCCGGCTTAAAGACGATAAAAACAACCACCAAGACAAAAGCAACAATGCTGGCATAGGCCGTGCCGCCCGGCACATAACCGGAGAAAAACACCTCGACAAAGCCCAAAAACATACCGCCGATAATTGCGCCCCAAGTATTACGCAGGCCGCCCACTACCGCCGCCGAAAAGCCCTTGGCACCATACATAGCACCATTATCAAAAGTCATCAGTCGCTGATAATTTCCAAGTAAAAAGCCGCTAATGGCCAGCAAAATTCCGCCGATAACAAAGGTAATAATTACCGTACGGTTTACATTTACCCCGGTTATCAAGGCTAAATCCTTATTTTGCGATATAGCTTGCATCGATAAACCCATTTTGGTTTTATTTAGAAAAAAGAATAAAAGCACTAAAATTGCAACTGTAATAATAATAATTGTAATATTACGGCTATCCACCGTACCATTAGGCATTAATAAAGATGGGAAGCCTTGCGGATTACGACCACTTACCACCGTAACAGCCTCGCCTACGGCCACAGCCGAAGATACCGCATTTACGCTGGGCATAAATAATAAGCCCAAGATTTCTTTAATAACTGTTCCCAAAGCAATCGTACTTAATAAAGGCATTAAAGCCGATGCATTAGCAAATGGGCGAATCGAAAAACGATAGGCAGTTAAGCCTAAGGCCACACAAAATAGAGCGCCGATGGCCAATAAAAGCATTACACAAACCACAAAAGGCAGCGTATCAAAAAGCCCGGCACTTTGCATTACCGCATAAGCGCCGATAATCGAAAACGAACCAAATATAGCAATATCGCCGCAGCAAAATACTACTACATCCATCACGCCAAAAAATAGCGAAAAGCCAATAGCTACCAGGGTATAGGTGCAGCCTAGTAGTATTGCACTCATAAATAAGCCCCAGAAAAATTCCATAATGCCACTCCTTACCTTGCCTAAAGTAATTTCAACTATAGTTGGGCTGCGACAATTCTGCCGCAGCCCTTAAAATTAATTACTTACCGCCAAACATGCGAGTTTCGTCGGCATATTCGGAATTAGCAAGCGGTACCCAAGCGCCATCTTGTGCTACATTGAGGAAAGATGCCACATTGGTAGTTTGACCGATTTCGTTAAAGGTAGTGGTACCCATGATACCGGTGGTTTCGCTGGCATTAATTGCATCGCGCATAGCTTCGGCAGTTGGGGCATCGCCGCAGGCACGCAAAGCATTAAGTAAAATTAAAGCTGCTTCATAAGCATAAGGGGTATAGGCGCCAATCGGCTCGGCATAACCTTTAGCTTCATAACGCTCGATAAAGGCAGCACCCTCTTCGCTATCGGCCAAGATGATACCGGGGCTTACGATTAAAGAACCCTCGGCAGCTTCGGCGCCGATTTTAAAGAAGTCTTCGGTTTTCATACCGGAAATACCGGTGAAAAGAATATCGGTAACACCGGCTTCATAAAGCTGACGCTTTAACTGAGAACCGATATTTACGGTGCTACCACAATAAACGGCTTTAGCACCGCTGGCTTTAATTCTTTGAACTACCGCACTTAAATCGGCGGTATCTTCTTGTACTTGCTCCTCGCCTAAGGGGGTGATGCCGCGGGATTCTAATTCGGCCTTAAAGGCTTCAAAGTTACCGCTACCATAAGAGCCAACATCCGATACGATAAACCAATCGGTATAACCCATATCATCCAAAACCATTTCGGCTAAGGGGATATTCTCTTGCTTATCAGTGGGTGCCGAACGGGTAATCCAAGGCACATTATCGGCATTGGTTAAGCTTTCGCGGATAGCGCCCCAAATCAAAAGCGGCACTTCGGCTTGCTTAAATACCGGGATCGAAGCTTCGGCCGGGCCGGAATTCCAAAAGCCGGTAGCAGCTACAACGGCCGAATCGGCAACGATTTGATTAGCACCGGCAACAGCAACGCTTTCGGTGCTTTGATCGTCAACTTCGATAATTTCGATCGTATAGGGGAATTCGCCACTGGCATTGGCTTCTTCGATAGCCATCATAAAAGCATTACGAGCTGCAGCGCCTTCGGCGGCATTAGGGCCGGTAATCGGGCCTAAAAAGCCGATTTTTACGGTTTCGGCAGCAGCAGCCGGTTCTTCGGCAGGCTCTTCGCCGGCAGGTTCTTCAGCAGCAGGTTCCTCGGCAGCAGGCTCTTCGCCCCCACCACAAGCACTAAGCAGTAAAGCAACGGATAGTAGAGCCATCAACATAAGTAATAACCATTTTGATTTTTTTAACATAGTATTCCTCCTCTTTTTTATTTATTGCAAAATTATAGCCTGTAAAGCCATAATTAAACAAACAATTAAATAAAGCAATTTACATAACAGGATTTTCCACAAATTTGCTTTTGCCAATTTCCTCGCTGCTGCCATTAAAGATAATCATCCCTTTTTGAATGATATAGCCGCTGCTAGCTACCGATAAAGCCTTGGTAGCATTTTGTTCTACCAAAAGAATACTCATTTTTTCAGCAGCTAATTTTTTGATAATCGCAAAAACTTCCTCAACCATAATCGGGGCTAAGCCTAAGGATGGTTCATCCAAAATCAAAAGTTTAGGCTTATTGATAACCGCCCGGGCAATGGCCAGCATGGTGCGCTCGCCGCCGGATAAAGTACCGGCTTTTTGCTGCAAACGCTCTTTTAAAATGGGAAAGGATTGATAAATTTCCTGCAAACGCTGCTCTTTAACAGCCGGATCTTTAATATAATAAGCACCCATTTTTAAATTACGATCAACCGTCATCTTTTGAAAAGAGCCAAAAGCCGATGCCGAAACGGCAATCCCCTGCTCTACTCGCTTATGCGATGGCCAATCATCAATACTTTCGCCGGCTAGGCTAATATGCCCCTGATCGGCCTTTACCATATTCAAAATAGCCTTAACCAAGGTGGTTTTACCGGCACCATTGGCACCTAATACACAGCATACCTGGCCTTGTGGCACATCCAGGCTAACATCTTGCAGCATTGGGATACGGCCATAGCTGGTATATAAGCCTTGGATTTGCAAAATATTCTGCTCGCTCATACCGCCTCGCCTCCTAAATAAGCATTAATAACACCTTGATCGGTGATGATATCATGATATGAACCCTCGGCGATTTTTTCGCCGGCATTAAAGACCACAATCCGATCCGGCACTTTTTCCATAACCTGCATATCATGTTCGATGATAATAATGCAAATATCTTTAATTTTTTCTTTGATTTTGGCGATATCGTCCATCATTTGCATGGTTTCTTCATCATTTAGGCCGGCGGTTGGTTCATCCAATAATAAAATGGCCGGATGGCCGACCAAAGCACGGCTAATTTCAATACGCCTGCGATCGATATGAGGGATGTTTTTGGTTAATTCATAGCGCTTATTCAGTAATTGCGGATTAAAGTAATTAAGCATATCCATAGATTCTTGCAATTGTTGATAAATTTCCTGGTCGGTTTTTTTAGGGCGTACAATAGCATCAAGCAAAGTAGATTTTGTTTTGGTATGTAGGCCGATCAAGATATTATCCGCAACCGAAAGTTCCCAGCATAAGCGGCTACTTTGATAAGTTCTGGCCATCCCTTTTTTAAAGATTTGCTCGGCCTTTAGGCCGGTAATATCTTCATTATTCAAAAGCACTTTGCCGGCGGTGGCGCTATAAATACCACTGATAATATTTAAAAATGTGGTTTTGCCCGAACCATTAGGGCCAATTAAGCCAATGGTTTCTTGCTGTTTGATTATAAAATCCACATCTTTTACTGCCCAAAGGCCGCCAAAGTTAATCGAGATTTTTTGTGTTTCCAGTAAAGCCATAAATCAACCTCCCTTAAGATTGCAAAATCAACAATTTAACTTAGTAAATCATTATTCATCTAATAATTAAATTAGAGATTTAATTACTGTATGCAAGTATATTTTATTATAATATTCTATCCAAGATTTAATTATCCTTCTTTGTTTGCTAAATTCGACATATTTATACAAAAATATTATTTCAAGCTGGTATTACTTAAAAAATATTAACTATTATTACGTCTATATACTATATATATTTTTTACATTATTTTTTATGCATTTAGCAAATTATTTAGCTAATACATGCACTTTAAACTACTGCTATAATAAATTTATATTGCTTAAATTAAAAAATAAAAATACTAAAAACAGCTTGACAACTCTAAATAATTAAGCTAAAATACTTAAGTAAAAGTAATTAAGCAAAAGTATTTAATTGCCAAGTTAATATTAAATATTATAAGAGAAAGGACTTAAACCATGAGCGAAAAATTAATTAAAATTCTTGATAAATTTAGCCATGATTTATCCATAGCCGAATTGCAAGCGGTTTATAAAAAAAGGGAAAGTTCTGATTTATCCTATCATGATACTTTATATTTAAACATTATAGCGGCGCATCCATACCGTTATACGGCTAGCCAAATTGCCGATTTATTAAAGGTTAGCCGCCCGGCCATTACCCAAAAGATTAATGAGCTTAGCAAAAAAGGCTATATTATTCGCCAACAAAACCCCACTGATAAGCGGATATTCTATTTAGCCCCCAATGAAGAAAAAGATTATTTTATGCCGGAATATTATCAGGCCGAACTTAAGGTTAGCAAAATGATTATCGAAAAATTTGGCATGGAGCAATTTGATCAACTATGTATAATGCTCGAATTTTTATCCAATGCCCTATATAATGAAAAAGTTCTAGGAGAAAAAAATGACAACTAATCCACTGGCTCAGCAATTTACCTTAAAATCCCTTTTAAAGTTTACTTTACCCAGCATATTTATGATGCTCTTTATGTCTACCTATTCTATTATCGACGGCGTATTTGTGGCTAGCTTAGTTGGCGAGGAGGCTTTGGCCGCCACCAATATTATCATGCCTTTGCTGGGCATTTTGATGGCGCTGGCCCTAATGTTTGCCACCGGCGGCAATGCAATTATTGCCAAGCTTATGGGCGAAGGCAAGCCCCAAGAGGCTTGCCGATTTATGACGATTATCTATATTATTGGGGCAGCTTTAGGGATAATATCCAGCATCATTACCTTTGCCTTTACTGATCAAATGCTTAATGCTTTAAGCGTTAGTGATGATCTTTATCCTTATGCTAAAGATTATTTGCTTAGCCTGGCTGCCTTTGCTGCACCGATTATCTTTTTAATCTTTATTCAATCATTTATTGTTACTGCCGGCCATCCCGGTTTGGGTTTGATTTTGAGCTTAACCGGGGGGATAATCAATATTATTCTTGATTATTTGCTGATATCGCCTAATTTTGCCGATTTAGGCATTGCCGGTGCCGGCCTGGCAACCGGTATTGGTAATTCTGTGCCCGGTTTAATTGGCTTATTTTACTTTGCTTTTAATAGAAAAAGTGAATTGCATTTTATTAGGCCCAAATTAAATCTTAAATTGATTGGCCAAAGTATGTTTAATGGTTCATCCGAATTGGTTGGTTCTTTGGCAACTTCTATCACCACTATGATGTTCAATTTTATTCTGCTGGATATCGCAGGATCGGCCGGGGTGGCTGCAATTAGCGTTATCCTTTATATTCAGATGTTCCAAAACGCTATTTATATGGGCTTTAGCATGGGTGTGGCACCGGTTATTGCCTTTAAGTTCGGCGAAAAAAATCGCCTTGCTTTACAGAATATTATCAAGCAAAGTCTTAAGGTTATTGCTGCGGCTTCGTTGATGGTAATCAGCTTAACCCTTATTTTTGCCGATCAGGCCATTGGTATTTTTATTGATCAGGCTAGCTCAACCTTTGCTTTGGCTAAGAATGGCTTATTGCTATTTTTGCCGGCTTACCTGTTTATGGGCTTTAATATTTTTCTTTCCGCTATGTTTACTGCTTTATCAAACGGTAAGGTATCGGCCATTATTTCGGTGGCGCGTAGCTTGGTGTTTATTGTGATTTCTTTGCTTACTTTGCCTTTGATTTGGGATATTAATGGGGTTTGGTTGGCTGTTCCTGTTGCCGAGTTTTTGGCTATTATTGTGGCTTATTACTTTTATAAAGCGCATCGCAGTAATTATGGTTATTAATACCTTGGGGGCTCTGCCCCCAACCCCCCCGCAATTTTTTGTAAAAAATTGAGTAAAACTTTTAAGGGGCTATCGCAATTTTTGCGATAGCCCCCTTTTTTACCATTATAATGCTGTATATGATACTGTTGTCGACCATTGGCTGGTTATATTATTATTGGCATCATAGGCATACATCCGATATGAATAGATATTGCCCGATTCGATATCCATATCAACATAACTGTTCTGGTTTTG
>CAYJPF010000118.1:0-8157 GCA_964372025.1 uncultured Peptococcaceae bacterium
CCAACTACTTTTTACAGTTTAGTAAGTTGCTCTACTCGCTAGCTGCTTTTGATATCTTGTTTTATCTTCGCTTGCTCGCCTTTTAGGGTGCTCAAGGTTAACCTATATGGAAGGGCTCTGCCCTTCCCTCTCCCCTGCCTCTACTACGCCAGCTCTTTCAATTCCACAACCAAACCGCCAATCTATACTGCCGCTTCCTTGGCAAAAATATAATCCTCTAATCTTATATCTACCTTTGCCTGCTCGCCTATTTGCATCTCCTTATTTATGGCACAGGCTATTTTACTGCCATCTATCGCCTCTAAATCGTATACAAAAATATCCCCCAAATAGTTTACCTGCTTAATTATACAAGGCATACCCTGCTCATCTTCAAAAAAAGCAGCCTGGCGATAGTATAAATCATAATCACCATCAGCTAAATCTATTGGCCGCTCGCCAAATATGCTCCGCCCTACACCCCTTTGCACCCTCACCCTTAAACAATAACTTTCACCCAAAAATTTAGCAGCATTTAAACTGTTTGGATTTTTGTACAACTCAAAAGGTGAACCTATTTGGGCAACTTTACCCTCGAACATTAATACTATTTTATCGGACATCTTAAAAGCCTCTTCCTTACTATGGGTAACCAAAATTATAGTGGTTTTGGTTTCGCGGTGAATTTTTCTAATCAAATCCTGCATGCTCTGACGCAGGCGATTATCTAAATTGGAAAAAGGCTCGTCTAATAATAGTAAATCAGGGTTGATAGCCAAGGCTCTGGCTAAGGCTACCCTTTGCTGCTGGCCTCCTGATAATTGATAAGGCAATCTATCTTCTAAATCATTAAGCTCCACTAAGTCTATTAAGTGCTCTACCTGCTCTTTAATTTGATTTTTGGGCAGCTTGCGCGCCTTTAAACCAAAGGCTATATTCTTTTTAAAACTTAAATGGGGGAATAATAAATAATCCTGAAATACCAAAACAGCGCCCCGCTTTTGAGCCGGCAAGGTGCTAACATCTTGATTATTAATGATAATTTGGCCGCTATCGGCCTTGATAATACCGGCCAATATCCTTAAAGTTGTAGTTTTACCACAACCGCTAGGGCCTAATAGCGATACCATTTCGCCCTGCTCAATATTAATATTTATCCCTTTAAGGATATAATCATTATCGATTTTTTTATGAATATCAATTAGCTTAAGCCAGCTCATTTATTTTGCCCCCCTTTTACTAAGGCTAAACCGCGCCTAAAAATTATAAGTCCTGCTATAATTGTAAATATATATACGATGCTATAAGCCGCCGCCAAATTTCTATCCCCTTGCTGAATATAGGGGAACATAATAATCGGTAAAGTTTTTACCATGCCGCCGCCAATTAAAAATGTCAAAAAATATTGACCAAATGCGATAATATATACCATGCCAAATGCTCGCATAATTGCCGGCAAAAGTGCCGGTATGGTTATCTTAAATATATTACGCCAAAATGATGAACCCAACATCTCGGCCTGCAATTCATACTTATTGCCCAAAAAGGCGCAGGAGGTATGCAGCATTAACATTGCATAGGGTATACAGGGTATCATATTGGCTATAATTACTCCTGCATAGCTATTGGCCAGGTTAATATTTAGCATAAAACCATATAAACTCATGCCAATTGCCACCGCCGGGGTTAAAAATGGAGCCCAAATTAAGGCATAACATAAACCTTTAAAACGGAATTTATAAGTAGCCAGTATTTTAGCCATTGGTAAGGAAATGATAATTGTTAAAATACTTACCACCAAAGCCACAAGTACACTGGTTAATACCACCGCCAAAGTTTGGGAATGGGGCGAAATTAAATAGGCAAAACTGCCAAAATCATATTTGGTGGGCAGCAAATACGGCCATTGCCAACGCGCAGCTATGCTCCAGATAAATAAAGGCAAAAAGCTTAGCAAAATTATAGCCACATATAACCATATAGGCGCCGGCGCTGCTTTTGGGTAAACAAATTTATTCTCGACCACATCTAGGCCATAACTACGACCTTTTTTTTCAAAATAAATATAAATGAATAGAAAAATAAATGATAGCCAAATAATAATCATATTGATAGCCTGAGCACTTATCCGATTAAGCAAATCATTGCTGATATAATAATCATAAGCCAAAACCGATAAGGCTTTGGGGCTGGTTGCTCCCAGCAAAATCGGCAGCTCGAAATCGCCAATAGAATAGGCCAAAAGCAGCAAAAAAGAAGTGATAATATTAGGCATGGCTAAAGGCAAAAGTACAGCCTTAAAAATATAATTAGGCTCGGCCCCTAAATTTTCGGCAACTTGATATAGCTTGGCATTTGCCACCCTAAATACCGAAAGCACCGTGGCAATTACAAAAGGGATACCCTTAAATAAATAGCCCAAAATCACCCCAATACCATAAGGGTCGTTAACAAAATAGCCAAAATCGGCAGGCTGCATATTATCGATAAATAAAGCCATAAAACGGGCGATAATTCCACTTTGGGAAAAAAGCAAAAAGATAATGGTTACTACCACCAAATGAGGCAGCATAATCGGTAAGTTTAAAATATAATTGATAAAACTATTGCCCCGATATCTAAAAAAACATAGAGCTAAAAGCACACCAATAACTGTGGCCAATAAAGCCGAGCTTAATGAGTAAAATAAGGTATAGCCAAAACTTTGCCAAAAGCCGGCCGAATTAAAAATATTAAGATAAAAATCCCAACTAAGCTCATATGAACCCAAAGCCGGCATATATCCTAAACTATGAATAAAGCCCTTGCTTAATGGCCATACATAAAAAACGGCCAAAAAAATCATGCCCGGCAATATACCCCAATTTTTGATTAGAAAGCTGCTTTGCCTATATTTAGACAAAGCAGCCTTGATTTTAAATAAGTTTATAGAACTTCCTCCAACCAGATTTCGTCAATCATCATCACTAATTTAGCATTGGCTTCGGGCAAGGTGGGGCCGGCATATTCTACATCGGCTAATAGCTCTTGATCTTCGGCGCTTAAGTTTTCTAAGGCCAGTACCGGTAAATCGCCCCAATTGGCGCTATCGGCCTTGGCCGCTTGCATTTCTACCGATAGCAGCTCATTAATCACCATCATCGCCCCGGCGGCATTAGGCGCATTGGCCGGTATCGTTAAATAATGGGTATTGGAAATGCCGCCCTTAGCCAAGGTAAATACCTCGGTTTGGGCAGGATACAAGCCCTCGGCTACTGCTTTATTTACGCCATCTACGGTATAAGTCATGCCAAAGGCAATCTCGCCATCGGCATACATATTGGAAAGCTGGGCAAAATTAGCAGGGTAAGTAGTGCCTTCCCGCCATAAATTAGGCTTAATTTCGTTTAAATAAGCAATTGCCGGGGCAATAATTTCGCGCAATTCTTCTTTAGTTAAGTCGCCGTTTAAGAGCAAGGTGGGATCAATCATTTGCATGATAATATTACGCACAAAGGCGCTGCCGGTAAATTCCGGCGGTGCAGGATAAGTAAATTGACCGGGATTTTCGGCAATCCAAGCTTTTAGCTCGTCTAAGTCCTGGGGCATTTGATGCTGCGAAGTATCGGCAAAGAATACCAGCTGAGCTCTGCCCCAAGGGGCTTCCATGCCCTCGGTGGGGATGCCAAAATCATGGTTTAAGGCCATATCATTCAAATCTAAATTGGCGCTATTAGGCAAATTCTCCAAAAAGCTGCCTAAGAGCAAATCATTTTGCTTGGCAGTATAAAAATTCTCGCCATTTAACCAAACAATATCAATAGTACCGCCGGATTCAGCATCTTTTTCGGCCAACATTCTGGTTAAAATTTCCTGAATATCCATGCCAACCCGATTTAAGGTGATATTATATTCGGCCAGCAGCTTATCGGCCACAATGGTATCGATATAAGCATTTACCTTATCATCGCCACCCCAGCCATACAGGTTTACAGTTGTGCCGGCAGCCGCTGCATCAATATCCTGCCATTGCATTTCTAAAACCTGGCCAGGCTCGATAGCAGGGGCAGCATCCGTACCACAAGCAGCTAAACTAAATAACATGATAATGGATAATAAAATTAAAACTAATTTTTTCATTTTTTTCTCCTTAAAAAAAATTGCGGTAAAAAACATTATCATGTTATTTTACCACAATTTTATAATAAGTTAAAGTACTTTTGCTAAAAAAGTTTTTAATCTATCGCTTTGAGGATTATCAAAAATATCAGTTGGGCTACCTTCCTCCACTATTACACCTTCGTCCATAAAAACTACTTTTTTGGCCACTTCCCTAGCAAAGCCCATTTCATGGGTAACTACCACCATGGTCATGCCGTTTGCGGCCAAATTATGCATTACCTCCAGCACCTCGCCAACCATTTCCGGGTCGAGAGCACTGGTAGGCTCATCAAAAAGCATCACCTCCGGCTCCATGCATAGGGCACGCACAATAGCAATACGCTGCTTTTGGCCACCGGATAGCTGAGCAGGATAGGCCTCGGCGCGCTCGGCTAAATCCACTTTTTTGAGCAGATTGCGGGCGATTTGCTCGGCCTCGTCTTTAGATTTATTTAGCAGCTTGATGGGGGCTAAAGTCATATTTTGGAGCACATTCATATGGGGGAATAGATTAAAATGCTGAAAAACCATGCCCATTTTGCGGCGATGAATATTGATATTAATTTTGGGATCGCTGATATCGGTATTTTCGAAAATTACCTTACCGGCGGTTGGCCGCTCCAGCAGATTTAGGCAGCGCAAAAAGGTACTTTTACCGGAACCCGATGGCCCGATAATTGCCACTACCGTGCCTTTTTCGATGGCATAATCCAGGCCGTTTAAGGCTTTAATTGTGCCATCTTTATACCATTTTTTTAGGCCTTGCACTTGAATAATTTGATTAGCGTTCACGGGCTTTAAACCTCCTTTCCATGCGGCCGATTAGAAAGGAAAGCAAAGAAACAAAAGCCAAATAGATTAAGGCCACACCCATTAAGGGGAAAAGATAATCATAAGTAATGCCGCCAACTTTATTGGCCGAAAAAGTTAAATCGGAAAGGCCGATATAACCGGCCACGGCAGTTTCTTTAAGTAGCACAATACATTCATTGCCTAAAGCCGGCAAAACAGCCTTAAAGGCTTGCGGCAGGATAATATGACGCATAGTGGGCACATAAGCAAAGCCCAGGCTACGCCCGGCTTCGGTTTGGCCACTATCTACCGACATAATACCACCACGGACAATTTCGGCCACATAGGCGCCGGAATTGATGCCAAAGGTAAGAATACCCACCAATATTTTATTGCGGGAACTGGCCATAAAGACAAAATACATTAATAATATCTGCACAACAACCGGGGTGCCTCGCACCACGGTTAAGTAAAATTTAGATATAAAATTGGCAAAGCATAAAAGGTATTTGGGCAGCCCTTGCATTTCCTGGCCGTTTTTATCCCAGCTTACCCTAATCAGAGCCACCACTACCCCGATTATTACCCCCAGCAATAAGGCGGCAAAAGTTAGAATTAAGGTGTTTTTTAGGCCATCTAAATAAATAAAATAACGTTGATCATAGATAAAGGCCTGATAGAAGCCGTAGAATATATCATATGGTTGTTCCGGCAAATTGCTAATCCATTGCGGTGCATCTACCAAAAATTGTTGATGCGCCGGTAATAATTCTGCCATTTAGCACCTCCTTTTAAGACCTTGGGGCTTTGCCCCAATACCCCACAATTTTTTGCAAAAAATTGAGTAAAACTTTAGCGGCAGTAGGTTTTTAGCCTGCTGCCGCTTCATATTTGAGCAAAATTATTCGGCCGAGATATATTTGTCGATAACGGTTTGCACCGAACCATCATTAATCAGCTCGATGATTGCTTCGTTAACGGCCTGGTAAAGGGCGGGATTTTCTTTACTCATGGCAATAGCATAGTTTTCGATAATATATTCGGTATCTAGGATTTTTAGGCCTTCATTGGCTTCTACAAAGGCTTTGGCCGGCTCATTATCGATGATAACGCAATCTACCTTATCGGTGGTTAAAGCCATAACGGCATCAGCGCCTTTATTGTAGCGATCGATAGTGCCTAGGCCGGCATCTTCGATATCGCCGGTAGCATAGATATCGCCGGTAGTGGAAAGCTGTACGCCGACAATATGATTGGCGCCTTCGGCCAATAAATCGTCAACGCTGGTGATGGGGCTATCTTCTTTAACAATAACCACTTGCACGCCGGTGGCATAGCTTTCGGTAAAATCAACTTCTTCTAGGCGGTCGGGGGTAACGGTCATGCCGGCAGCACCTAAATCAACTTTGCCTTGGGTGATGGCGGTGGTGATGGAGCCAAACTCCATATCTTCGATAACCAGCTCTAGGCCGAGTTTGTCGGCAATAAGGCCGGCGATTTCGGCATCGATGCCAACGATTTCATTGCCATCATAAAATTCATAGGGCGGGAATTGGGCATTGGTGGCCATGATTAATTGACCATCGGAAACAGTGGTGAAGGCGGCATCGGCGGCCGGCTCTTCGGCGCCACCACAGGCGGCAAAGGTTAGCATTAACATTAGTCCTAAAAGCATAATCAGTAATTTTTTCATTGTGTTCCCCTCCAAAATTCAAATAATTATTAGATATTTAATTGACACTAGCAATAAGGCTAGCCGAATTGTTATTATCTTAGCATAGTATGCTCAAAAAATCAAGTGTTTTTTGCAAAAAAATACAAATAAATTTATTAATATACATAATTAGTGAGTTTATATGCATAAAAAAAACCCGATGAGCGGATAATTCAGCGGGTTTTGAGGGGGATATGGGGAATTATTTGGACAATAATTTTTTGGCTTCTATTAGGCGTTGGCAGGCGGTGAAGGTGATGAGGAGGGTGGTTAGGATGATGATAGGGGCTAGATAATTTTGGAGTATCATCATGAGGGAGAAGCAGATGAAGCCTTCGGTTCTTTCCATGATGCCGGCTTGGTAGCGGAAGGATTTGACGGAGTTATTGGATGAGAGGGCGCCGACGGAGAGGAAAACGCACATGGAGAAGAGGATGGAGGCGAGGAGGAAGATGAAGTGCATTTGCAGATGGGGGTGGAGGAAGGCGAGGGTAAAGATGATAGCGAGTTCGACGAAGCGGTCGAAGATGAGGTCGAGGATGGTGCCCCAGGGGGAGGAGGTATTGGTGAGGCGGGCGATGGTGCCATCGACGGCATCGAGGAAGCCGGAGAACCAGAGGGTGATGAGGGCGATGATGGGCAGATTGAGGAAGAGCCAGAGGGAGGAAGAGAGGCCGATGAGGAAAGCGATGCAGGTAACATTGGTGGCGGACAATTTGAGGGAGATACAGAATTTGGCCATGGAGGCAATAAAGGGTTGAACGAATTTACGAGCATTAGAATCAAGCATAAAGCACCTCAAAAGTTTTAATCAATTTTTTTCAAAAAATTGCGGGGTTTGGGGCAGAGCCCCAAGGTTTTATTAGTTATTATGGTTATTATTTTTATTTTAAGCCAAAAAGCAGGTAGCAGGTAATTAAGGGGTATAAGTGTTTAAATATGATTATAAGTTGGCAGGCAAGGCTATTTTAAAATTGGCTTAAAATAGTAGTGTATTTTGGCGCAGCCAAAACAGCGAAGTGCGTCTTTCGGCGCAGCCAAAACAGCGAAGTGCGTCTTTCGGCGCAGCCGAAACAGCCCGTGGATTTGGATTGTTTTTTTTGATTTTGGTTTTGTTGGTTTTTGTTAGCTGGGTTGTGGGTTTTTTATATTTTTTGGCGGATAGTTTGTTTGGGTTGTGTTTCGTGGATGATTGGGTTTTCTTTTGGTTTTGTTGCTTTTTGTTAACTGGGTTGTGGGTTTCTTACATTTGTCGGCGGATCGGTTGTTTGGGGGGTGCTTCGTGGGTTATTGGGTTTTCTTTTGATTTTGGTGGTTTTTGTTAGCTGGGTTGTGGGTTTCTTACATTTGTCGGCGGATAGTTTGTTTGGGTTGTGTTTCGTGGGTTGAAAGGTTTGGTCTTTTATGGTTGTTGCGTATTGTTAGCTGGGTTATAGGTTGCTTACATTTATCGGCGGATAGTTTGTTTGGGTTGTGCTTCGTGGGTTGAAAGGTTTGGCTTGCCCTCGCCTACGTTTGTTAGCTTATTTTCT
>CAYJPF010000119.1:0-8105 GCA_964372025.1 uncultured Peptococcaceae bacterium
ATGATTTAGACGATGATTTAGACGATGATTTAGACGATGATTTAGACGATGATTTGGACGATGACTTGGACGATGATTTAGATGATGACTTGGATGATGATTTAGACGATGATTTAGATGACGACCTAGATGATGATAACAACGATAATACCGGTTCAAGCACCAGAGGCAATACTGATGATAACTCTGATGATGATACCTCGGATTCGGCCGATGACGACGATGATGATGATGACGACGATAATGCTGATGACGATGATGACGACGATGACGATGATGACGACATGTAGGCTTAAGCAAACAAGCAGATAAAAAAATTAAAGGTTTCTTTTGTTTCTTTTCTTTCCTTAGCGTAAAAGGACTTGAACCAAAACGGTTTTGCACTCAAAATCAGCGGCAGCTAGCGGCCTTGCCGATACTTCCCGTAGTTCCACTACGAAAAGCATCGTCAAGTCCACTATCTATCCCCTGATTTTGGCGCAAAACTGCTTCGCACCCTTATTTAGGCTTTTTAAAATTATCGTTTTAGCAAAAAATCAACTATAATAAGATTATTGCTACTATTTTAATGCCTGCTAAGCCTAAATAAGGGCGTATGGGTTCAAATCCTTTTACGCTCAAAGAAAAGAAAGCTCTTAATTTTAAAATATACCACCCAAACAATAAAAAGGGATTGTAGCAATTTGCTATAATCCCTTTTATGATAGCCAAACCAAGTAGAATACCCTAAAAGGGTAGCAAGCGAAGATAAGACTACAGGCCAAAATACCTAGCGAATTTCATTTTTATTTGCGAAGCAAATAAAAATAGCAGCTATCTTTCAAGCTCTGTTGCTTTGCTTTTTGGTTGGCTTGTTTCTTATATATCCTTGCATGCCTTGGGTATCCTTTTGTTCTTGAAAGATAATACAAGATAATAATTAAAAGATTAAAAGATCTTGTTCTTTTTTGTAAAAAAGAACCAAAAAACTTTTGAGTTTTTAGTTTAGCCAGGCTTTTAATTCGCTTTCCTCAAAAATATACTTCTCTCCGCAAAAACGACACTCCGCTTCTATTTGCCCTTGCTCCTCTAAACAAGATCTCAATTCCTCTGCACTCATACTTCTTAATACCTTTTCCAAACGCTTACGCTCACAATTACATGCAAAACATAATTCCTTAATAGCCAATACCTGCGGCTCAAAACCAGCCAATAACATATCGGCCAATTGCTCCAAACTGTATCCCTTAGCAAATAATGGCGATATCGGATGACAAGCCGCCAAATTCTTCTCCAAAGCTATCGCCGTCTGCTCATCCGCTCCCGGCATTAATTGCAAAATATAACCGCCAGCTGTTGCTAATTGACCATCTTCAGTCAATAATACCGATAAACCCACCGCCGATTGCGTTTGCTCCGATAATAAAAAATAATGCGCCAATTCATCACCAATCGCCCCGGTTTCCAATCTTACCGTGCCCGTATACGGCTCCTTTAATCCCAAATCCTTAATTACCGTTAATTGGCCATCTAATCCCATTGCCGCAGCCAAATCTACTCTGCCTGCTGCCGCATCTTCAAAAAATACCTTGCTTTGCCCGGCATAACCCCTAACCGCACCGCTTATATCACTTAAGGCGGTTAAACTGCCTATCGGACCATCACTTTGTATGCGCAAAGTTAGGCTTTCGCGCTCGCTTTTTAACATCTGACCCATCAAGGCTGCCGCCGTCAACATCCGCCCCAATGCTATCGTTACCACCGGCGAAGTATCATGACGCCTTTTTGCCTCGGCCACTATCCCCGTTGTTTTAGCAATGTAAAATCTAATCCTGCCCTGATCAGCAATGCCTCTAATACATTTATCATTATTCTCTACTAAAAATTCCATAAATTCTCCTTATCTGTAAATTATACCAAACACTTGCGCCAAGAACCCTTAAAATATGTTATCAAAATCGCAATAACCGATGTAGACCAAGTTACTACATAGCCAAAAGAAATTAAATCAATACCATCAAAATAATCCTGGGCAAAATATAAAATAATTACCCTTAATATACAATAATTGCTCACCGCTATCACCATCGTAATAAAAGTATGGCCGGTACCATTAATTGCTCCGTTTAAAATAAAAATTAATCCAAATAAAAAATAATACGGCACCATGCCAATAATAAATTGCTGCCCATATGCCACCACCTGCGCATCAGTAGTAAACATGCCCAAAAGCGGTGCGCTAAATATAATATAAAGCGCCCCTGTAATTAAGGCATAACCAATGCCCAACCACACCGAATACTTAACCGCTTTATGAAAACGATCAATCTTATGCGCCCCAATATTTTGGCCGCAAAAAACAGTAATAGCCAAGCTAAAGCTCATAATTGGCAAAAAGATTAAGCCATCGATGCGGCTATGTGCATTAAAAGCTGCCATAACCAAAGGCCCATTAGCATTAACAAAAGATTGAATTACCACCCCCGATAAACCAATAATCGTCTGCTGCAGGCCATTAGGTAAGCTAACTTTAAGAATTTGGCCGGTTATACCCTTGCTTAAAGCAATAGCCCGCAAATTTAACCGATAATCGGCATCTACCCTACATAGCTTGCGTATAGTAAGAATAGCGGCCACCGTTTGGGCAATAAATGTAGCAATAGCAACCCCTGCTACGCCAAATTTTAATATTGCAACAAAAACTACATCTAAAATGATATTAATTGCCACAGCAACAGCTAAATAATAAATTGGGGTTTTAGAATCGCCCACCGAACGCAAAATGCTGGCCCCCATATTATAAATTAATATCGGCAATATGCCAATAAAAGTAATGCGCAAATATAGGCTGGAATCGGCAAATACTTCGGCCGGGGTATCAATTATATTTAAAATGGTTGGCGATAGCAAAAAACCAAGTAGCGAAAAAACAACCCCCATAATCAGGCTTAAAGCAAAAGCTGTATGCACGGTTTGTTGCAGCTTTTCAGTATTTAAAGCACCATAAAACTGGGATACAATAATGCCCGAGCCGGTTGTAAGGCCAATTAAAAAACCAATTAGCATAAAAATAATATGAAAAGATGCCCCTACGGCAGCTAGCGCATAATCACCCACAAAATGGCCAACTACCATGGCGTCTACTATATTGTATAATTGCTGCAATAAATTACCAATTACAAGTGGTACGGAAAAGATAATAATTTTTTTCAAAATTGGCCCTTCGGTCATTAAACCTTTAGGGGATATTTGAGCGCTATAGGCCATAAAATCACTCCTTTATATATTCAAAGTTTATCTTGATATTTATTTTAAGCTTGTCTATCTCTATTGTAAAACCATGATTTTATATTGTCAAGCAAAATACTAAACTCTAGCCAAAATTATGGCCAATTATTTGCTAAAATTATAGCGAATACTTGACGATAAGCATAGCATTATGTTATCATATTTAATTAGATATAATAAGAAGTATTAGCTTTAAACGGCAAATAATTTGCCATAAATTGAGGTGTAAAATGAAGCTCTATCATATTGGCCTAGATATTGGCTCTACCACTATCAAAGTGGCTGTTTTAAATGAACAAAAGCAATTAGTTTATAGTATTTATCGTCGTCATAATTCCGATGTGCGCAAAAGCTTACAGGATATTTTAGCAGAAGCTCTTGCCAATTTTGAGGATAGCCATATTACCTGTACTGTTACCGGTTCGGGTGGTATTTCGGTAGCCTCTTTATTGGATATACCCTTTTTGCAGGAGGTTGCCGCCGGCCTTAAGGCGATTAAAGAGATTATACCTGCTACCGATGTAGCCATCGAATTGGGTGGCGAGGATGCCAAAATTACTTATATAAGTGGCGGCTTAGAGCAAAGGATGAATGGCACTTGTGCCGGCGGTACCGGGGCTTTTATCGATCAAATGGCCACTTTATTGGGCAGCGATGTGCCCGGCCTTAATCAATTAGCCGAGGATGCCACTACTATTTATCCGATTGCCTCACGTTGCGGCGTTTTTGCTAAAAGCGATATTCAGCCTTTAATCAATGATGGTGCTAATCAAAGCGATATCGCCGCTTCTATTTTTCAATCGGTGGTTAATCAAACTATTTCCGGCTTAGCCTGCGGCAAGCCGATTAAAGGCAATGTAGCCTTTTTAGGTGGGCCTTTGCACTTTTTGCCCCAATTAAGGCAGCGCTTTATCGAAACTTTGCATCTTAGCGAAGAGCAGGCCATTATCCCCGATAATAGCCAGCTTTTTATTGCCATGGGTGCGGCTTTATCTTCGATTGCCGAAAATCCTCAGCCGGTGAATGCTTTAAAGGCCAAAATTGGCACTTTGCAAGAGCATGGCCAGGCCGAAGTGCGCATTTTAGAATCTTTATTCCAAGATAAGGCCGATTTGGCTGCTTTTAGGGAGCGTCATAATCAAAATCGGCTGCCAACTGCCCCTTTAGCTGAGGCTGCCGATGCCTGCTTTTTAGGCCTTGATGCCGGCTCTACCACTACCAAGGCGGCTTTAATCGATAGCGATAATCGCATTATCTATCAATACTATGCCCCAAATGGCGGTAATCCTTTGCAATCGGCTTGCGATATCCTAAACGAAATTTATGCTAAACTGCCTGCTAACGCCTATATTGGTCGCGCTTGCGTTACCGGTTATGGCGAAAGCTTGCTTAAAGCTGCTTTAAATATTGATAGCGGCGAAATCGAAACTATGGCCCATTATCGGGCTGCCGAATTTTTGGAGCCAAATGTGGATTTTATCCTCGATATTGGCGGCCAGGACATGAAATGCCTGCGCATTAAAGATGGTGCTATCGATAATATTTTGCTAAACGAGGCCTGCTCTTCGGGCTGCGGATCTTTTATCGAAACCTTTGCTAATGCCCTATCCTTAACTGCCGCCGATTTTGCTCAAGCCGCCTTAATGGCCAAAAGCCCGGTAGATTTAGGATCGCGCTGTACCGTATTTATGAATTCGCGGGTTAAGCAGGCGCAAAAAGAAGGTGCTAGCGTAGGCGATATTGCCGCCGGCCTTGCTTATTCGGTGGTTAAAAATGCCCTCTTTAAGGTAATTAAGGTGCGGGATAAGGATGATTTAGGCAAGCATATTATTGTGCAAGGCGGCACTTTTTTAAACGAGGCTGTGCTGCGTGCCTTTGAGCTAACCGCCCAAAGGCAGGTAATTCGCCCCGATTTGGCCGGTCTGATGGGTGCTTTTGGTGCTGCCCTTATTGCTAAAAACCAATATCAAGGTGGCCGCTCTACCCTTAAAACCGCTAATGATTTAGTAGATTTTAAAATTAAAAAATCGACCCGTTATTGTGGCCTTTGCGGCAATAATTGCTTGCTAACTATTAATCATTTTAATGATGGTTCGGAGTTTATCAGCAATAATCGTTGCGAACGTGGCAGCGGTAAAACCAAGCTAAACACCACTTTACCTAATTTATATCAATACAAATATCAAAAATTAAAGGCTTATACCCGTCAAAAGCCGGCCAGTACGCCGCGTGGCCAAATTGGCATACCCAGGGTTTTAAATGTGTACGAAAACTTCCCCTTTTGGCATACCTTTTTTAGCAATTTAGGCTTTGAGGTAATTCTTTCGCCACGCTCATCAAGAGCCTTATATGATAGCGGTATCGAAACTATGCCTTCGGAATCTGCCTGCTATCCTGCCAAATTAAGCCATGGCCATATCGAGGCCTTATTACAAAAGGGCTTAAAGCTGATTTTTTATCCTTGCCTGCCTTATGAGCGTGATGAAAATTTAGGCGGTACAAATCATTATAATTGCCCGGTAGTGGGCACTTATGCCGAGGTTATTCGCAATAATATGCCGCATATTAAGGAAAACGGGGCAAAGCTAATTGCGCCCTTTTTGCCCTATCATGATCAAGAGCGCCTGCAAATACGCCTAAACGAGGAATTGGCCTTTTTGGATATCAGCGAAGACGAAATTAAACTAGCCCTCTTTGCGGCCTATCAAGAGGACGAAAACTTTAAGGCCGATATTCGAGCCCAAGGCGAAAAAGTTTTAGCCATGCTCGAAAAAGACAACTTAAAGGGCATAGTTTTAGCAGGCCGCCCTTATCATATCGATCCCGAGATTAATCATGGTATCCCCGAGATGATTAATAGCTATGGTTTTGCTATTTTAAGCGAGGATAGTATTAGCCATTTAGGCAATTTACCACGGCCGATTAATGTGCTCGATCAATGGGCTTATCATACCCGTCTTTACCAGGCCGCCGATGTGGTGCGTCATAATCCGCATCTGGAAATTGTGCAATTAAACAGCTTTGGCTGTGGTCTAGATGCCCTAACTACCGATCAGGTGCAAGATTTAATGGCCGAAATGGGGCGCCTTTATACGGTGCTAAAAATCGACGAAGTTAATAATTTGGGGGCTGCCAGGATTAGAATACGCTCGTTAATCTCTACTATAAAAGACAGGGAAGCCAAAGGGCATAATCAAATCCGGGCCTTAGCGGAAGCGCCCAAGCGTATTGTTTATGAGCAAGCAATGCAGGATCAGGGTTATACTATTTTGATTCCACAAATGGCGCCTTTGCATTTTGAGATTTTGACCACGGCTTTTAAATTAAGCGGTTATAATATGGAATTATTGGCCGATGCCAGCCCATCGGTTATCGAAACCGGCCTAAAATATGTAAATAATGATGCCTGTTATCCGGCTATTATCGTAATCGGTCAAATTGCCGAAGCTTTGCTATCCGGCAAATACGACACCTCTAAGCTGGCGGTTATCATGACTCAAACCGGCGGCGGTTGCCGGGCTAGCAATTATATCAGCTTAATCCGCCGTATGCTTAAGGCTATTCATTTAGAGCATGTGCCGGTAATATCGCTATCGGCCACCAAAGGTATGGAAACTAATCCCGGCTTTAAAATGAATGCTAAATTAGTTTTGCGCACGATGATGGCCGTAGGCTATGGCGATGCCCTGATGCGGATGTTGTATCGCGTGCGACCTTATGAGCTGGAAGCCGGTTCGGCTAATCGTTTATGCCAAAAGTGGATTAGCCAATGTCAAGCGGCGCTTAAATATCCTTTTCCTTGGAATTTTAGGATAAATATCCATAAAATGATTAGCGATTTTGACCAATTGCCGCTACGTGATATACCCCGCAAGCCGCGGGTGGGCATAGTGGGCGAAATTTTGGTAAAATATCATCCGGCTGCTAATAATGATGTAGTAAGCCTGGTAGAGGCCGAGGGCGGCGAGGCTGTGGTGCCCGACTTGCTGGGCTTTTTGGAATATACCGCCTATACAGCTTTGGTGCAATACGAGCTTTTGGCCGGCAAGCGTTCTAAGGCTAGGTTTAATAAGATTGGTATTTTCTTTTTGGAGTGGTTAAGGCAGCCGATGCGTCAGTATATGGTTAAAACCAAATTTGGCAAGCCGGAGAGTATTTATCATATTGCTAATAAAGCTAAGGAAGTGGTATCCTTGGGCAATGTATGCGGCGAAGGCTGGTTTTTAACCGGCGAGATGCTGGAGTTGATTGCTGAGGGTGCTAGTAATATCATTTGTATGCAGCCTTTTGCCTGTTTACCTAATCATGTTACGGGCAAAGGGGTTATGCGGGGGATTAAGGAATTATATCCTCATGCTAATATTGTGGCGATTGATTATGATCCCGGGGCAAGCCAGGTAAATCAGCTTAATCGAATTCGTCTGATGATGACGATTGCCCATGAGCAGGAAGCCGAAGTAAATAAAGCGCATTTAAAAGCGCATGAGGCACAATACGATCGCCCTCTAAATGATGCCTGGGCAGCCAGGCGTTATCCGGATTAATTTGTTAAGCGTTAATCATCTGGCTAGCTTTATTTGCAATAAAAGGGGCTATCGCAAATAGTTTTATTTGCGATAGCCCCTTCAGGCTGTTAACAAACTACGTTTTTAGCCAGCCTGAGCAATATTCTTTCCGGAACCGGGAAAGAATATTGGCAGCTTAGCGTAAAAGGACTTGAACCCATTCAAGTCCTTTTACGCTAGCCAAACCTATATAATTCGAACCCAGTTCGGTTGTGGTTTTTTTGCTGCTTTTTGTTAGCTGGGTTGTGGGTTTCTTCAATTTGTCGGCGGATA
>CAYJPF010000120.1:0-7987 GCA_964372025.1 uncultured Peptococcaceae bacterium
GCTAAGGCCGTATAACTCGTCGCTTCGCTCCTCAAACAGATACGGCCTTTATTTTCAATTTCCCAGACGGGGCAAAAACCGCCCCACCTGGAAAATTAAAAATACCGCTCCAACTACACTAACTAATTTAGTAAATTTTTCTATTCGCTAGTTGCTTTTGATATCTTGACTTATCTTCGCTTGCTACTCTTTTAGGGAATTTTAGTTCAGATTATGGGCTCGGGCTTACCCCTTAGGCGCACTGTTTTGGCGATACTTTTCCATTACGCCTTTAAATAACTCGCCATTAGAAGGTGGTGTCCAGGTGATGCAGTTAGCACCGGCCTCGATGGTTTCGGCAATATCTTGATCGGTAGGGCCGCCGGTGGCAATAATGGCGGCTTCCGGGAACTCGGCGCGAATTTTGCGGACAATAGCCGTGGTTTTACGGGCAGCGGCTACATTAAAAATAGCGGCCCCGGCTTCTAGGCGAGCACTAATATCATCATGCTCCGATACCACCGTAATTAAAACCGGGATATCCAAATTGCTGGATACTTCCTTAATTACCTCATTAGAAGTAGGCGCATTAAGTACCACACCTATTGCCCCCTGATGCTCGGCATGCAAGGCTAAGTTTACTACCCTTTTACCGGTAGTAGTGCCTCCGCCCACACCGCAAAAAACAGGCATATCGGCGGCCATCATCAAAGAACGGGTAATAATCGGCTGCGGCGTAAATGGATAAACCGCAATTACTGCATCGGCATTAACATTGCGGATAATCGCCACATCGGTAGAAAAAACAATAGATTTTATCCTTTTGCCAAAAATGCGAATACCATTACATTCGCGGATGATATCCGGAACAAATAGCATATGCTTACGCAAAGCCCCATTAAATTCGGGGATAAAGCTGGCTTTTGTGCTCATAGTCTAACCCCTTTCAAAAAAAATTTATAAAATAAGGGCGCCTAGCCACCATGTACCAAATCCGAACCCACCCCAAAAAAAATTAGGGCGGCCTATGCTGCGTTGCTCCTCCTTGCAGTACGGTAAAAGTACGGCTGCGTCGTCGTGCCTTGCCTAGCCCGCCCTAATTTTTTCTGGGGCGCGAAGCGTTTTTACGCCTATTTGCCGTAGCCCAGACGGGCGTGTCAGCTTGCAGTCATAATGGTATTATGTCAAGAGCTGGCTAGCCCGTATGGGGTCGGCAAATTGGCATAAAAATGGGTTCGGATTTGGTACATGGTGGCTAAAAGCAAACTTGGCTAAATAAACGTCCTTTTTTAACAGTATATAGCTTACTCGTAAAAATATGATTTACTTGCGATTGGGCTTTTTTTGATTATTGGATTTTTGCGAATTATTAGCAGCATTAGCGGCATTAGCAGCCGGTACAGGTTTTTCTTCTTTTTTCTCTTCGCGGCGCACATTTAAGATGGGGATATTGGCCACAAGAGCCATGCCATCTTCTTCTTTGGTTAAAGAAACATCTAAGCCTGCTACATCAATTTCCATATATTTATTGATAACTTCGATTAAATCATGGCGCAAATTATGCATCACTTGATCGGACATATCCAAACGATCATGCACCAAAACTAAGCGTAGCCTTTCCTTGGCTACATTTTTGCTCTCCTGGCCTTCTTCTTTGCCAAAAATGCGTGACCAAAAGTTGCTCATTGCCATAGCTACCCCTCCTTAATCACCACTAAATAAAGTTTTTAGTCGATTGAAAAAGCCTTGCTTTTCTTCCATGGACATAAAAGGCACTTCCTCGCCATTAATGCGGCGGGTAATATTGCGGAAAGCTTGGCCGGGGCGAGAATTTTCGTCCATAACGGTGGGCTCGCCGCGGTTGGTAGCAATAACAATAGCATCGTCATCAGGCACAACGCCCAATAAATCGATGGCTAAAATATCCAAAATATCTTCAACACTCATCATATCGCCGGATTTAACCATATTGGTACGAATACGGTTGATAATAAGGCGCGGATTACGCAAATCGGCGGCCTCGAGCAAGCCGATGATGCGGTCGGCATCACGCACGGCCGAAACCTCGGGGGTGGTAACTACAATGGCCTCTTCGGCGCCGGCAATAGCATTTTTAAAGCCATGTTCGATGCCGGCCGGGCAATCGATAATTACATAATCAAATTCTTCTTTAAGCTGATTGGTTAAATCAACCATTTGCTCTTCGCTGATAGCGGTTTTATCTTTGGTTTGCGCAGCAGGCAGCAAAAACATATTTTCATAGCGCTTATCTTTAATTAAAGCCTGCTTTAAACGGCAATTACCACGCACGGCATCCACAATATCATAAACAATGCGGTTTTCTAAGCCTAAAACCACATCCAGATTGCGTAAACCGATATCGGTATCTACCATTACAACTTTTTTATTAAGCATAGCCAAACCGGTGCCCAGATTGGCTGTGGTGGTGGTTTTGCCAACTCCGCCTTTGCCGGAAGTGATGACAATTACTCTACCCATTTTATGGCCTCCTTTAATGTTGCGGTTGATATTCTTCTATAATAACAGCATCATTTTTAATGCGTGCTGTTTCGGGTAATTTAAGCTGCTCGGCATCGTTGCCATCGGGAGGGCGGGTAATATGCGAAGCGATGCGCAATTGGGTAGGCGCCAGATAAAGCGCCGTAACAGTGGCGGTTTCCTCGCCGGTAGCGCCGGCATGAACTAAGCCACGTAAAGAGCCCATAACCAAAATATGGCCACTAGCCACAATTTCCGCCCCGGGATTAACATCGCCCATAATTACAACATTGCCATCATAATGCAAATTTTGGCCGGATCGTAAAGTGCGCTGAATTAGCACAGTTGGCCGCTTGCTCATACTTTCATTCCAAAAATTCAAGAATTTCCCTCCTTTACTCGCAGATTGTACTTTATTCGCCATTAACTTGCCTATTCCTGCTAAAATTACTAAAACATTAGTATTGCATTTTTGTTTCCTATATAGTATAATAATAACAGTAACCATTATCGATAGCTATTAGTTAGCTCTTAGTGATTGGCTAATAGCCCCAATTAAGGAGGTGCCCTTATGAACAGATTATTTATACTGCTGCTAATTGGAACACTATTATTGCTTAGCGCCTGTGTGCAGGCAGAATCTGCAACTATTGAAGGGGATGAGAGTATGGACGAGGTTCAACCTACCAGCATTGAATTTGTGCAAAATGATATTCCTGCTGATGATACCGACTGGCAAAGTCTTGAGCAGGAATTGGGCTTAAAGGCAATTTATTTAGCCGGTGGATGTTTTTGGGGAGTAGAAGAATATATGTCGCGCATTGCGGGGGTATATGATGTGGCATCGGGCTATGCTAATGGCAATACCGAGAACCCAACTTACGAGGATGTTTTATATAATGATAGTGGCCATGCGGAAACGGTAAGAGTACTTTATGATCCAAAGCAGGTTAAGCTTAGCGAATTACTGAATAAGTTTTTAAAGGTAATTGATCCTACCTCATTAAACCGACAGGGTTATGATGTGGGCATACAGTATCGCAGCGGCATATATTATGAAGATGAGGCCGAGCGTAAGATTATCGAAAACAAGCTAGCCGAGTTAAGCATTATGTATACCGAGCCTTTGGTGGTAGAGGTATTACCTTTGGCTAATTTTTATCTAGCGGAGGATTATCATCAGGATTATTTACGCAAGAATGTTGATGGCTATTGCCATATAGATTTTAATCATACTGGCAGCTTAAGCAGCATGATTGACGAGGATAATTATCCTGTGCCCGATGATGATGAGTTGAAGGAATTATTAACCCCCTTGCAATATGCGGTAACGCAGCAGGATGAGACTGAGCATGCTTTTGCTAATGAGTATAATGATAATAAAGAGATGGGCATTTATGTAGATATAGTTTCCGGCGAGCCATTATTTAGTTCTTTGGACAAATACGATTCGGGAACGGGCTGGCCGAGTTTTACCAAGCCGATAGTGCCGGAGGTAGTGGTAGAGGTTGAGGATAATGCTTATGGCATGAGCCGTACGGAGGTACGCAGCAGGCTGGCCGATTCGCATTTGGGGCATGTATTTAATGATGGCCCTGAGGCGGCAGGAGGTTTACGTTATTGCATGAATAGCGCCTCTTTACGTTTTATAGCCTATGAGGATATGGCAGCAGAAGGTTATGGCTATTTGCAGCATATATTTTTGAATGCCTTTGATAAATTAAACTTTTTGGAGTAAAAACAGTTAATTAGGAAAAGAGCAGGGAATTTCATTGCTTAAAACGAAATCTATACTTATATGTACATAAATTAAAATAGTAGGTGATTTTTTGAAAAGAGCAATCATTATCGTTCTCGATAGCGTTGGCATCGGCCAAGCTGCCGATGCCGCCAATTATGGCGATATCGGTGCAAACACCCTGCTTCATACCCTAACTATTAGTAATACCGCTTTGCCCAATCTGCAAAAAATGGGGCTGGGTAATATCTTTCCCCTGCCTACCGTTCCGCCAAACCCCAAACCCCGGGCCGCCTTTGGGGCAATGGCGCCCAAATCATCAGGCAAAGATACCACCAGCGGCCACTGGGAAATATGCGGCATCATCCTGCCTAAACCAATGCCCACCTATCCCCAAGGCTTTCCCAACCATATTATCCAGGCCTTTTGCTCCGCCACCGGCCGTGGTTATTTGGGTAATAAAGTAGCCTCGGGGGTTAAAATTATCGAAGAATTAGGGGCCAAACATATGGCCAGCGGCAATTTTATCATCTATACCTCGGCCGATAGCGTATTTCAAATTGCCGCCCATGAAGATATTATCCCCCTTAATGAATTATATGCCGCCTGCCAAATAGCACGCGATATTTTGCAAGGCGAACATGGAGTAGGCCGAGTTATCGCCCGCCCTTTTAAAGGCGATATCGGCAACTTTTCCCGCACCGAAAACCGCCACGACTACTCCCTTTTGCCACCTAGCGGCAATCTGCTTAGTAATTTGCAAGCCCAAAATCTGCCGGTAGCCTCCATTGGTAAAATTAAAGATATCTTTGCCGGCCAAGCTATTAGCCATAGCTTTATTGCCCATAATAATCAAGAATCTTTAGCCGGCATCATGCAGGCCCTCCAAGATATCGATCATGGCCTAATCTTTGCCAATCTGGTCGATTTTGATATGCTCTATGGCCATCGTAATAATATCGAAGGCTATGCCCAAGCCCTGCTGGAATTTGATCAGTTCTTGCCCCAAATACTGTCGCAAATTAAGGAGGACGATTTGCTGTTTATCACCGCCGATCATGGCAATGATCCCTCCTTCCCCGGCACCGATCATAATCGCGAAAATGTGCCTTTAATTGCCTACTCGCCTAAAATTAAGGCTGGCGATTTAGGGCTACTAAATAGCTTTGCCGATTTAGGCGCCACCATTGCCGATTATTTAAAAGTTAAACCGCCCACGGCCGGTAACAGCTTTTTAGATAAAATAATTAATTAGATAGATAGGAGAACTCTATGCTTAGTAATTTTAAAACCGGCGAACAAATTTTTAGCGAAGTTGGCGAGGCCGCAGCCAAAATTAGCGAGCACTTGGATTTGGCCAAAACCGCCATTATTTTAGGCTCGGGCTTAATGGCCTTAACCAAAAGCCTAACCGATGCCAAATCGCTGCCTTATAATGATATCCCCTATGCGCCGCAATCTACGGTTATTGGCCATAGCGCCACCATGTATAGCGGCAAACTAGCAGGTAAGCCGGTTATACTTATGGCCGGGCGCTATCATTATTATGAAGGGCATAGCCCCAGCGATATTATTGCCCCGGTGCGCTGGCTGGCACAATTGGGTGTTGAGCAAATTATTATCACCAATGCGGCCGGCGGCATCAACGAAGGTTTTCAGCCGCCCACTTTGATGGTTATCAAAGACCATATTAATTATCAGGGTTTTAATCCCTTAATCGGGCCGAATGTAGAGCAGTTTGGCGCTCGCTTCCCGGATATGAGCGAGCCTTATAATCGTGATTTAGCAGCCATCGCTTTGGCTAAAGGCAAGGAGCTTGCCATCAATATTGCCGAGGGCATTTATATAGCCTTCCCCGGCCCCAGCTACGAAACCCCGGCCGAGATTAAAATGGCGCGCATCATGGGTGCCGATGCCGTGGGGATGTCTACCGTGCCGGAGGCTATTGCCGCTAATCATCTGGGGCTTAAGGTGTTGGGAATTTCTTGCATTACTAATCCGGCGGCCGGCCTTAATCAAAACCCGCTTACCCATGAAGAAGTATTAGAGGCCTCTAAACAAGCCGAGCAGGATTTTGCAGCCCTAATTTGCGCCATTGTTGAGCAAATTGGCTAGCTAATGCCTTGCTAAATGGAGAAACTATGAATATTATTGATATTATTGCTAAAAAACGTGATAATTGCGCTTTAAGCCAAGCCGAAATCGATTATTTTATCAAAGAATATACTGCCGATAATATTTATGATTATCAAGCCGCCGCCTTATTAATGGCCATCTACTTAAATGGCATGGACGAGCATGAGGCAATCAACCTTACCTATGCCATGCGCGATTCCGGCGATAAGCTGGATTTAAGCAAAATCGAAGGCCTAACTGTGGATAAACATTCCAGCGGCGGCGTAGGCGATAAAGTAAGCCTAATTTTGCTGCCCTTAGTGGCAGCAGGTGGGCTTAAGGTGGCCAAAATGTCGGGGCGTGGCTTGGGGCATACCGGTGGTACTATTGATAAATTGGAGGCAATTAAGGGCTTTAGCTGCAATTTAAGCAATAGCGATTTTATAGCGCAAATTAATCAAATTGGCATTGCTCTTACTGCCCAAACCGCCAATTTAACCCCGGCCGATAAAAAGCTATATGCTTTGCGTGATGTTACGGCAACGGTTAACAGTTTTCCGCTGATTGCGGCCAGCATTATGAGCAAAAAGCTGGCTTTAGGTGCCGATATTTTGATGCTGGATATCAAATATGGCAATGGCGCTTTTATGGCTAATGCGGAACAGGCCGAAAAGCTGGCTTCCTTAATGGTGGGCTTAGGCCTTAAAGCAGGGCAAAAGGCGGCAGCGATATTATCATCAATGGAGCAACCTTTGGGCTATAATATTGGCAATGCTTTAGAGGTTAGCGAGGCTTACCGGGTATTAAGCAATCAACAACAGGGCGATTTGGCCGATCTTTGCTGCGAATTGGCGGCTGAAATTTTCCGTTTAAGCGATAAGGTTGCTAACCGTGAGCAAGGGCGTAAGCTGGCCTATAAATTATTAGCAGATGGTACGGCCAAGGCTAAATTCGAGCAATTTATAGCTGCT
This sequence comes from uncultured Peptococcaceae bacterium, assembly GCA_964372025.1. Taxonomy (GTDB): domain Bacteria; phylum Bacillota; class Dehalobacteriia; order UBA4068; family UBA4068; genus CAYJBP01. The sequence continues at coordinate 7,303 of CAYJPF010000120.1, forward strand.
CAAGGTGGCGATATTAGGGTCGACAATTTGCCGCAAGCTGCTTATAAAAAAGATTTTTGTGCCGACCAAAGCGGTTATATCAGCCAAATTGCGGCGCTGGATATTGGCTTGGCAGCATTGGCTTTAGGAGCTGGGCGCAAGCATAAAGAGGATACTATTGATTATGCCGCAGGGCTGGTATTTAAGGCTAAATGCGGCGATTATATTAAGCAGGGTGCGCCTGTGGTGCAGTTATATTATAATCAGCAAGCAGATTTAGCCTTAGCCGAGCAATATTTAGCTAAAGCGATTATTATTGAGCAAGAAAAGCCCCAATTAGAGCCATTGTGGGCAAAAATAGTTTGCGCAGAAGATATCTTATTATAGCATAAAAGGACTCGAACCAAACCGGTTTTGCACTCAAAATCAGCGGCATCTAGCGGCCTTGCCGGCACTTCCCGTAGCGCTGCTACGAAAAGCACCGTCAAGTCCACTATCTATCCACTGATTTTGGCGCAAAACTGCTGCGCACCCTTATTTATGCTTTTCAAAATTATCGTTTTAGCAAAAATTTAATTAAAATAACGTTATTTCTATTATTTTAATACCTGCTAAGCCTAAATAAGGGCGGATAGGTTCAAGTCCTTTTATGCTAAGCACGAGCCCATAATCCGAACCCATTTTTATCCCAGTTTGCCGGCTTCAT
>CAYJPF010000121.1:0-7984 GCA_964372025.1 uncultured Peptococcaceae bacterium
AAAATAAACTAGCAAATGTAGGCGAGGGCAAGCCAAACCTGCAACACACGAAATACAACAAACCAAACTATCCGCCGACAAATATAAGAAACCTATAACCCAGCTAACAAAAACCAACAAAATAAAAAGAAAAACAAATCCAGATTATCTATAATAAAAAGCAGCAACGGGGCTGTCGCAAGTAGTTTTATTTGCGACAGCCCCGTTTTTTACATCATAACTATTATTGGTTTTTTGCTTGATCTTGAGGGCTGTTTTGGCTTCGCCAAAAGGCGCCTGTTTTAAGCCTATTTTACTTCCTGCCAGCTTTTTTGTTGGGATTTTGATTTGCTTGCTTTGTTTTTTTGGTAGGCTTAAAACCTTTTTAAAACCTTGGGGCTCTGCCCCTGAGCTAGTGCCAAAATCTCAGATTTTGAGCACTAGCTACGTGCATAGCTGTGGGTTAGCTTTAGCTAAACCCAGCTAGGTCAAACCCCGCAATTTTTTGTAAAAAATTGACTAAAACTAAAATCCTGTTAAACGGTATATCAATAACTCATCACCCGATGAATCAGGTCGCTCCTCTATCAGCGCCACTAATAAACTGCCATCACCGGCATTTATAATCGACGATACCCATGGATACTCAACATTAAATAAATCCTCTACCTCAACATTAGCTATAAATTCACCGGCATGATTCCATATAAGTAAACTGCGTAAATTACCATCTAAGGCGATAATCCCATTATCTGTGCTGGCAATCTGGGTAATAGAGCCAATTACATCAGGATCTACCCCAAACTCTAGGCCGCCCAGCTCATGAATCAAATTGGCATCTAAATCATAAACACGAATAAAAGAATCCGAATCTGCATTAACTCCGTTTACATATACCCGATCCTCACTAATAGCTACCGAATCAAATGTAAAATCTTCAGTCTCAGCCAAAAAATCAGTCGAAGCATAATTACCATCAGTAAAAGTTAATAGGTTAATTTCGCTGCCAAAGAAATAGTCCAAGCCCCATATACCACTGGGATGTACCACAAAATTAGCATCTACTGTATCGTAGGTAGAAAAAACCATGCCCTCAGTATTAATAAAATGCAAGGGCTCCATAAAATCATTAATATATATAGTACCATTACCATCAGCACAAATTTCATCAGCGTCAATAGGTAACTCTAGCCGGCCTACTGTAGCCAAAGTTTCGCCCAAAGTGTATTGATACATCTTGGCATCGGCAGCTACCCATAAATCATCACCAACACCCTTGGCAATACGTCCACTAAATACATCAAATACCTGCAATGGCTCATCAAATGCAATTAATTCGGCAGTTAAAGTATAATCACCGGCTGCTAAAGATATAGGCTCGCCCGCTACAAAAGGTTCGCCTTCCCAGAACCAAGGCGGATCGGTTGCCCCTAAATCTGGTAAGGTAATTTCGATACCGGCTAAAAGAGCTTCTAAATCAGCTTGCTCGTATTCGCCGCTAATCTCGATATCAATATTAGCACTTTTGGCAATATCACGGCCAAAAATATAAGTAACCGGATCGCCCCAAGATACACCATAAGCTACATGGCATTCTACTCCACCAACATTAATGGTTTCGCCAATATTACCATTAACTACTATGTCATAGGCATCCATATCATGAATAGAAAATAACTCGCGATGATACTCTGCATAATCTTCGCTAATTTCGATATATGCACTGGCCAGATAATTCTCGCCATCCATAATATCAAGGCTAATCGATGTATAATCTTCGTACTCGGAGGTATAATTCTCATCAAATATCCAAGGCTCGCTATAGGTGATATTTAAGGCATTGCCACTATAGGTTTCGCCACTGATAACAGGTTCCGGCTCTTCGACAGGCGCCGGCTCTTCTACTACCGGCTCTTCCACTACCGGCGCAGGTGGCGGGGTAGCAGCTTCTTCTTCGCCTCCACAGGCACTAAGGCCAAAGATCATTAATCCCGATAATAATAATACAATTAATTTTTTCATAATAATCCCCTTTCTATATACAACTAAATTAAGGCCATGATAAGCCTATAACAACGCTTTTAACGAGGCTTTAAGATATTCCATGCTGGTATCATAAAAGATAAAATTGTCCACTCTTTTGGCTTGTTTGGCTTTGATAGCAACCTTTACCGCTTCATGGTCAAGCTCGGAACACATTAGCAATACTTTACAATTAGGTATGCTGTTTTTTATTTGGTCGATAATAGCTAAACAACCAAATATATTAGGCAAACCGCTCTCGGGTACTTCTACTAAAATTACTTTTACTTGCGCTTTTTTGCTTGTAGCCAGCAAGTTTTCATAGCGGGTTTCCAAAATCGGTTTGCCTATGCCGCTTTCTTCAATAATAGAGCATAGCCCTGCCCCTAAAGAAAGCCGTTTTAACATAAGCAAAACATCTGACATAAAACTACACCTTTCTTTGACAAAATAGATTTGTCATTAATAGCCTTAAGTGGACTTTTAAATGCAGCATAAAAATATTTATGGTTGTTATATTAACTATATTATAGCATAGTATGCCTATAATATAAATGTGCCTTTTGGCACATTTGAGAGGGGCTATCGTAAGTAGTTTTATTTGCGACAACCCCGTTTTTTACATCATAACTATTATTGGTTTTTTGCTAGATCTTGAGGGCTGTTTTGGCTTTGCCAAAAAGCGCCGGTTTTAAGCCAATTTTGCTGCTTTGCTGCTTTTTTACCTTTATTTGATTTGCTTGCTTCGTTTTGGTATTGGCTTAAAACCTTTTTAAGACCTTGGGGCTCTGCCCCTGAGCTAGTGCCAAAATCTCAGATTTTGAGCACTAGCTACGTGCATAGCTGTGGGTTAGCTTTAGCTAAACCCAGCTAGGTCAAAACCCCGCAATTTTTTGCAAAAAATTGAGTAAAACTTTAAAAAAGGAGTTAATGCGACAGCCCCAACTTACTTTTTTTTAATCTTTTAAAAATTCTCTTGCTTTTAAACTATCTGTTTCTATTTGCTTTGTTAGCTCTTCAAGCCCTGCAAATTGTTGTTCACCTCTGATAAATGTACCCAGCTCTACCTTTATTTCTTCCCCATATAAATTAATATCTACATCAAATAAATGGGCCTCAAATAAGGGCTCTTTTTCGCCACCGTTTATTGTGGGCTTATAGCCAAAATTTAATATGCCCGGATACCAGTTATCCCGATGCCATACCCGCACCGCAAATACCCCGCATGGCGGCAATACCTTGCTTGGCGGCGGCAAAAAATTGGCTGTTGGATAGCCCAAGCTGCGCCCCAATTGCCTGCCTTTAATTACCGTTCCACTTAAAGAATACCAATAGCCCAGCATCGCATTTGCAGCCTCGATATCGCCCTTTACTATTGCCTGCCTTATATTCGAAGAAGATATTAAACCATAGGGGCTTTTAACCGCCTGAATAATTTGAGTGCTAAAGCCAAGCTCTGCACCTAAATCCTCTAAATCAGCTGCCCGGCCTTTGCCTTGATAACCAAAACTAAAATTAAAACCAACTACCACCAGCTGCGCCCGATATCGCTTAATCACTATCTCCTCAATAAATTGACGCGGGCTCAAATTCATTAGCTTTTCATTAAAATCTAATTCAATTAATTCGTCTATCCCCCATTTGTCCTTAAGCAAATAACGCTTCTCGGCCGCATTGTTTAATAATGTCGGGCTAAGCCCCTTAATCAATTGCATTGGATGGGGCTTAAAGGTGATAATCGCCACCTTACCCCCAAGGCTTGCCTGCTGCTGCTTTAATGCCGCCACCAGCTGCTGATGCCCCATATGAATGCCATCAAAATTGCCGATAGCTATTGCCGTATAACTCTCCGCAATATCTATATTATCGGCCAATACTTTGTCCATATAAAGCGCATAACCACCGCTGGGATAAATATCAATATGGCCAATGCCCAATAATTGGCCGGATTTAGTCATGACCCGCACCAAATCATTAGGCTCGGCCTCCACCAAGCGCCAGTCATTGCCATGTAGCAGCCGAGTAAGTGCCTTGTTGGGCACGGTAAATGGCTTGATATGGGCAATGCCCAGCGGCATCGGTATGATAAAACTATAATCATTGGCCGCCACCATTTGCTCAATTTGTTTAAGCGTATAACCATTTTGTTGCTCAAAATTCCCCACCTTTAGACGCGCTAAAGAACCCAGATGGGCATAGCTGCCGGCCTTTTCGCCCAAATCATGGGCGATAGAGCGGATATAAGTGCCTTTGCCGCAATCTATTTCCAAATCCAGGTATGGCCTGGGGATGCCAAAACAGGCATCCTTAACAGTTATATCATAAATATGCACCTGCCGAGCAGGCACAACTACTTCCTCACCACGACGTGCCCTTTTATAAAGCGGTACGCCATCCTTTTTGATGGCCGATATTACCGGCGGTATCTGGCTAATATCACCGATAAACTGCGGCAAAAGCGCCAAAATATCCTCTTTAAGCAAATGGCTGGCATCGGCTTGGGCTATGATTGCGCCATCGGCATCATAACTATCGGTTTTTGCACCAAACACAATGCGCGCCAAATATGTTTTGCGCTCTAAGGTTAAATAATCGGCCAAACGGGTGGCCTTGCCAATACATAGCGGCAAAACCCCGGTAGCCATCGGATCTAAAGTGCCGGCATGACCCACCTTTTTGATATGCAAAAGCCGCCTGATGGCGGCCACGGCGGCATGCGAACTTGCGCCGCCTTCTTTATTTATATTAATAAAACCATTCATTTTATCACCCTACTTTAGCAATTGCAAAGCCTTGTTAATAACCATGGTAATTATTGTATCTAAATCTCCATCTAAGTGGGCACCTGCTGCCAGTTTATGGCCGCCACCGCCCAAATCCGAAGCCAAAATATCCACCCGATAGGCCGAGCGACAACGCATACTAATATCAATTTTTTGCTCGCATTCCTGAAAAAAGATGCCAATTTGGCAGCCTTCATGCATTAGCGTAAAATTGGTAATATCATGCAAATCAGCCTTGCTAGCTTGATGCGCCGCCATATCTGCGGCACTTATATAGGTATAAACCAAGCGGCCTTCGGCCAAAATTGTCATATGGGTTAAGGCAAGCCCCAGCATAGCCATATTCTTTGGATCGCGGCTTTCAAAAAGGGCTATTCTAATTTGCTCGGTATCGATATCAAATTCCAATAACTTGGCCGCAATAGCCAAGGTTTCGGATGAAGTATTGCTATATCTAAAGCAACCGGTATCGGATACTATCGCCGAATAAAGGCAAATAGCCGCCGATTGGTTTAGGCTTAAATTAGCCACTTGCCCCAGCTTATAGACAACCTCGCCGGCCGAAGATGCTGATGCCTCTAAAAGGCAAATCTGACCCGTAAAATTATTGCTTACATGATGATCTATGCAATAAGCAGGCAAATGGTCATAAGCATCCAGCCAAGCACCGCCTGCCCTTGCTTTATCGCTGCAATCTACATAAACAATAGCGGCAATATTTTGCACTTGATCAGGGCTTTTGATAATATCAAAGCCCGGCAAATAGCTCATATAATTGCCAACTTCGTCTTTTAAGGCTAATTGCCAATTTTTGGCCTTACCATCAAATAAATGATATAAGCCCAGCATAGAGCCAACGCAATCCATATCCGGATCGCGATGGCCTATAATTAATAAATCTTGGGCAGTTGCTAAAAACTGCGCCATATCTTGATATGCTTTTTGTAACACCGCTTACTCCTTATAAATGCTCTCGTCCATTGGCGGGCGCCCCTCCGCCGCAATTTGATCGGCCTCGATTTGCTTATCAATAACCCCGGCCATGCGAATACCATAGGCTATAGATTCATCCACCTGAAAATACAGCTCGGGCACGGTGCGTGTTTTTAATCTTTGCCCCAAAGAGCGGCGAATAAAGCCCTTGGCACTGGCCAAAGCTTCTTTAATCTCGGCCACATCGCCCTTAAGCGGGCTAATATATACCTTGGCCGAGCAACCATCCGGCGCTACGGTAACATCGATAACACTAACCAGGCTAAGCCGGGGATCGGTTAATTCCCGGCTTAGGATTTGGCTAATTTCTTTTTGAATTTCGCCTGCTAGGCGGCCTTGTTTATATTTTGCCATCTTTTCACCTGTAAAATTTATAGTTCGCGCTTAATCTCTTCCATGATAAAGGCTTCGATAATATCGCCTTCTTTAATATCATTAAAGCTTTCGAGGCCGATACCGCATTCAAAGCCGGTGGCCACCTCTTTGGCATCATCTTTAAAGCGGCGTAAGCTGGCGATTTTATCCTCGGCCACTACTACGCTATCCCTAACCACCCTAACCTGGGCAGCGCGGCTGATTTTGCCTTCTTGTACATAAGATCCGGCCACCATCCCGGCCTTGGGCACTTTAAATACCGCCCTAACCTCGGCATGACCAATTACATTTTCTTTAAACTCCGGTGCTAATAAGCCGCTCATCGCTTTTTTGATATCCTCCAAAGCATCGTAAATTACTCGATACAAGCGAATATCTACGCTTTCGGCCTCGGCTGCCTTAACAGCCGCCGGCATTGGGCGTACATTAAAGCCAATGATAATTGCATTACTGGCAGTGGCAAGCATTACATCGCTTTCGCTAATACCGCCTACCCCGGCATGGATAACATTTACTTTAACCTCGGCAGTTTCCTCATTCAATTTGAGCAAACTTTGGGAAATGGCCTCTACCGAACCATGAACATCGGCTTTAACCACTAAGTTCAAATCTTTAATTTCGCCTTGGGCAATTTGCTTAAATAAATCATCTAAGCTAACTTTAGCTGTTTTAAGCAATTCGTCCTCGCGCTTTTTAACCTGTTGACGATGCGCAACAAAACGTGCATCTTTATCATCCTTGGCCGAGATAAATATCTCGCCGGCCGAAGGTACTTCATGGAAGCCTAAAACCTCTACCGGCATCGAAGGCAACGCTGCTTTAACTTTGCGCCCTTTATCATCAACCATGGCTCTAACCTTACCAAATACCGGGCCTGCCAATAGATTATCGCCCACATGCAGGGTACCTTTTTGTACTAATAAGGTTACCACCGGGCCACGAGCACGGTCTAAGCGTGCCTCTACCACAGCACCACGAGCCTGGCGATCGGGGTTGGCTTTTAATTCGCCTACCTCGGCTACTAATAAAATCATTTCCAAAAGGCCTTCTAAATTTAGGCGAGCCTTGGCCGAAACCGGCACCATAATGGTTTCGCCGCCCCATTCTTCGGCCACTAAGCCATGTTCGGTTAATTCTTGCTTAACCCGATCAGGGTTGGCGCCTTCTTTGTCGATTTTATTGATAGCAATAATAATCGGCACATTGGCGGCCTTAGAGTGATTGATAGCCTCGATAGTTTGGGGCATAACACCATCGTCGGCGGCTACCACGATAATGGCAATATCGGTCATCTGAGCACCACGGGCACGCATAGCCGTAAAGGCTTCGTGGCCGGGGGTATCAAGAAAAGTAATTTTTTTGCCTTTAATTTCTACCTGATAAGCACCGATATGCTGGGTAATTCCGCCGGCCTCGGTAGAAATAACATTGGTATGACGAATAGCATCTAATAAAGAGGTTTTACCATGGTCTACATGGCCCATAATCGTAACAACCGGCGGACGCTCTTGCAATTCGGCCTCGGCATCTTCGATATCTTCCATAATTTCTACTGCTTTATCAACGCTAACTTCTACGGTAATGCCAAACTCATCGGCTAGCAAAATGGCGGTTTCGGAATCCAATTCCTGATTAATGGTGGCCATAATGCCCATTTCGAACAGCTTTTTGATAATTTCGGCTGCTGTTTTGGCCATGGCATTGGCTAAATCGCTTAAAATTACTTGCTCGCCAATGGTGATTTTTTTAGGCATAACCGGTGGCATAATCATTTTTTGCTCTTTTTTATCTTTTTTATTCTTGCCATAACGATTATTTTTATTATTGCGCAT
>CAYJPF010000122.1:0-7884 GCA_964372025.1 uncultured Peptococcaceae bacterium
AGCGGTCGTTTTTGGTTACTTTTTGCGACCAAAAAGTAACATCCCCCTCTGCGACTAAAGAAAATAAACTAGCAAATGTAGGCGAGGGCAAGCCAAACCTGCAACACACGAAATAAAAACCAAACTAACTATCCGCCGAAAAATGTAAGCAACTTATAACCCAGCTAACAACAAGCAACAGCATAAAAGACAAACCAAACAACACAAAAAATAAAACCCAAACTAACTATCCGCCAAAAAACATAAGCAACCCACAACCCAACTAACAAAACCCAACAAACACAAAACCAAACCCAACAAAAAAAAGCTGCCGCAATAAAAAAATTGCAACAGCCTATATTTCTTACCATCTCAAAAATAAAGCTTACTTGCTTAAGCCAACGCTAAACCTAACATCTTCCCTACCGCAGAGCACTTCATTTTTATTCGCTTCGCAAATAAAAATAGCAGCATAAAAGACAAACCAAACAACACAAAAAATAAAACCCAAACTAACTATCCGCCAAAAAACATAAGCAACCCACAACCCAACTAACAAAACCCAACAAACACAAAACCAAACCCAACAAAAAAAAGCTGCCGCAATAAAAAAATTGCAACAGCCTATATTTCTTACCATCTCAAAAATAAAGCTTACTTGCTTAAGCCAACGCTAAACCTAACATCTTCCCTACCGCAGAGCACTTCATTTTTATTCGCTTCGCAAATAAAAATAGCAGCAATCTTTCAATTTTATCAATTCTAAACAAAAATTGCTTTTAGTTATGGGTATCGTACTAAATAACATTAGCATTCATTTATATAATTGAAAGATTAAGTTCAAAAGATTAAAAGATTAAAAGATCAAAACCATTACTTTTTGTCAAAAAGTAATACAAAAACTTTTTAGGTGTTGTTTGCACAACACCCGGATTTGGCCTGCGCTACAATGCAACCATCCAGCACTCCCCCACCACAAACCTTTAATCTCTCAATACCCAAATTATCCATAATCGCCGCCAAAATTGTTAACCCCTCAACAATAATCTGCCCCCTCTTAACCAATAATGGCGAATATCTACAACGCTCATCAATACCCAAAAACATCAAATCAGATAATAAACCAGCCAACTCCACCCTGCTTAAAATAAATCCATCAATCCGCTCCCGCTGATACTCACTTAATCCCAATAATAATCCGGCAGCCGTCGTTATACTTCCCCCTACCCCCAAAACCTCACTACCTAACGGTAACCTAAAATCAACTAAGCTAGCTTTGATAAAAGCAGCAATATCAATCCCCTCTACCTGCGCCCTAACCGCCCCAATATTAAAACTATTACCAATAATTTTAGCATCTAATGCCAGAGCAAGCTCGGTAGATCCACCTCCAATATCTATTACCAATTGCGGTTTAGTAGATGCAGCAAAATTAGGGCTTACCCCCAAAAAGGCTAAATACGCCTCCTCCTCGCCACTTAAAATATCAATATCTAAAGCCAATTGATCCTTACAGCCCAATAATAAATCATCACGATTAATTGCATCCCTTACCGCCGAAGTAGCTATTAAACGTAAACCGGCAAGCTGATAAGGTTGCATCATTTTTACATAATTGGCAATAGCTGCCAAAGTATCGGCTATGGCCTGCTTAGGTAGGGTTTTAGTTTGCGATCCCGCCCCCAAACGGGTAGTTGTTAAGGCTTGCAAAAAAGGCCGAAAATGCACATTATCTGCACTTTCGGCCACTAAGAGCTGCACCGTATTAGAACCAATATCAATAGCAGCCCAGTTTTTCATGATTTGCGCCCCTTACGACCACCTTCTTGATGACGCTTTAAGGCTACCAGTTTTTCATTACTATCTTTCATAAAGCGGGATAGTTTATCCTCGAAGGCTTCGCCGGAAAACTGCTGCGGCTTTTCATCATAAATGGGTGGCGGCGTGGGTATGGCCTGCTTAATCGATAAACCAATTTTACCGCTTACACTGGTATCTATCACCTTTACCCGCACATTATCACGAACCTTTAAATGCTCGCTAATATCCTTAACATAACTATCGGCCACTTCCGAAATATGTACCAAGCCGGTGCTACCATCAGGTAATTGCACAAAAGCACCAAACTTGCTAATCCCGGTTACACAACCATCTACAACACTGCCGAGCTCAATTGCCATAACAAAAACTACCTCCCGCATACGCGTTAATTTAATTATTAAACATTTTACATCGTATATTATATAAATAAACTGCCAAATTGTCAAATATTTTCCCAAAAAAGTTTAAATTAACTTTTCGGCAACATATAAACCCATCGCTCCGGCCTGCGAAAGCGAACGCGTAACGCCACTGCCATCACCAATAGCATAAATACCTTTGGCAATCTCAAACTTATCATTGATAAAATTAGGCTTAATACTATAATACTTAGCCTCTACCCCATAAAGCAAGGTGGGCGAGGCCGCCGTGCCCGGGGCTATATTATCTAAAGCTTGCATGGTTTCGATAATATTATCCAATTGGCGCTTAGGCAAACATAGCGATAAATCGCCGGGCACAGCCGCCAATGTAGGCCTTACCTCATTGCGGGCAATACGCTCTTCGGTACTGCGCCTGCCTTGCAATAAATCGCCAAAACGCTGCACAATTACCCCGCCGCCGCTAATCATATTGCCTAATTGAGCAATATGCTTTAAATAGTCCAAAGGCTGATTAAAAGGCTGGGTAAACTTAGTGGTAGATAAAAGCGCAAAATTGGAATTAGCACTTTTAGCAGCCTCATCAGCATGAGCATGACCATTTACCGTTAAAACACCATCCGAATTTTCTACCACCACAAAACCGCCTACATTAAAGCAAAAGGTGCGGCAAGTATCGCCATATTGACGAGTTTTATAAAGGATTTTAGGCTCATAAATTTTATCGGAAATATGCTGCCAAATGCTGCGCGATAATTCCACCCTAACCCCAATATCCACCTGATTATTTTCAACCGCAATTTTATGCTGATTGCACCAACCCTGAAACCACTGCGAACCTACCCTGCCCACGGCAATAATAATATGCTCGGCCTCATAAGTGCCCTTTTCGGTACGCAAAGTATGGCTTGTGGGATCTAAAGAAATAACCGGCGATTTAGTATAAATATCGATTGTTTCTTGCAGATAATCGATTAAATTAAGCATGGTTTGATAATTGCCATCCGAGCCCAAATGCTTAACTATAGCCTGCTGCAAATGCAAATTATAGCGCGCGCAATCGGCCTTGATTTCATCGGAAGGCACAAAAACTTTTTTGGTTGCCCCAAATTTTAAAAGCACATCATCAACTAAATCGATATATTTAAGGGTTTGCTCATTGCCCAAATAATCGGGCAACCAACCACCATACTCGGTAGATTTAACAAATTTGCCATCCGAAAAAGCACCGGCACCGGCCATACCTTCCATAATAGCACAGGTACGGCAACGAATACAGGTAGCCGAACGCCCTTTGGTAATCGGGCATTGCCTTTGGGTTAAAGTATCGCCGCGTTCAAAAAGGGCAATTTTCCAGTTGGGATGTAGTTGATGAGCACGATAAGCAGCCATTAAGCCACCAATACCGCCACCTACAATAATTAAATCATAATTCATATTTTAGCTCCTCTATTTCCTTACAGTGTATTACTATTATATTAGAAATATGCCAACATTATTAATTCTACTATATATGTAGTTATCCTGCAAGAAAAAATAAAAAAAAGCTGCCGTCAATAATTTACTTATTGCGACAGCTCCTTTTTTTAGATAATCCTTAGTCTTTAGAAGGCAAATAAGGGATTATTTTGCCGGCTAATTTTTCGATAGACATCGATTGCAAGCAAACCTTACCGGGGCCGGTTACAACGGTATCGATTAAGCCTTCTCCGCCCAATAATTTGTTTTTGAGGCCTTTAACCATTTCGATATCCATCGAGCAGCTTTCGTCCATCAATACCAAAACGCCGGTATCACAAACTATGCGCTCGCCGGGAGCTAAGGTGTACTCGGAAGCATAGCCATCAACTTCTACAAAGGCAATGCCGGGGCCGGTAATTTTTTGCATAATAAAACCTTCGCCGCCAAAAATGCCGGTGCCGATTTTTTTATTAAAATGAATAGATAAATCCACGCCATCGGTAGCGCAAAGGAAAGAGCTTTTTTGGCAGATAATTGCTTGGCCGGGTGCCAGCTCGATAGCTTTAATAGCACCGGGGAAGCTGGAAGTAAAGGTAATTTCCGAGGGGGCTTGGGCAGTATACTTGCTCATAAATAAGCTTTCACCGCTAAACATTCTGCCTAACATTTTTTTGGCACCACCACCGCCGGTTGTTTCGGTAGTGATATTGCCACGAGTCCAAGCACGGCCGCCAACTTCGCTAATAATGGCCTCGCCCGGCTCTAAAGCACAACTAAGTATCGGTAAACTGCCGCCTTCAATTTTATACTGCATAATAATACCTCGCCTTCTAAGTTTGTTATTATCATGTAAGATAATACATATATTATTATACAGTAATTTTTTGCCAATTACAATAAATTTATCTATTATTTTGAAATTTTTTTTATACTAAAGACAATTTGCAAATTATATTGATTTAAAGCTGCAATTATTATATAATATTAATAATGCTGTTTAACTATTTTTGTATAAGGAGTAAATTATGAATAATCCCAATCATAATCACCTTTTATATACGGTATCACAAATTGGTCAAAACCTAATTTCGGCCGTACCGGAAAATTTTGACCAAATCATTCTCGAAAGCATGCAATCTTTAAGCCTGGCTATCGATGTAGATAGGATGTATATTTGGGAGAATTATTTTACCGACTATAAAATATATGCTAAGCAAATATATCAATGGTATCGCAATTTAGGTGATGATGCGATCAACCCGGATTGTTATCGCCAGTTTAGCATCCCTGATTTGGATTATGACAATGTGCCCGGCTGGAAGGAATATTGCTTAAAAAGCATAATTATCAATTCGCCGGTTAAGTATTTGGATATGCATGAGCAAGCCAGCCTTAAAGAGCAGGGCATTTTAGCTATTTTGATTATTCCTATTCATATCAATAGCCAGTTTTGGGGTTTTGTGGGTTTTGCTAATTGCCATTGCGAGCAAGTATTTAGCCCCGAACAGGTGGAAATTTTGCAATCCAATACCAATGCTATGGTGGCATCGATTATCCATAACCAGGTAATGCGGGATTTAATCAAAACCAAGCAGGTTTTGGTAAATCGTGATCAATTATTGAATGCGGTAAACAGCATTGCTATTTTGCTTTTAAGCAAAAATGATCATGATTTTGAAGCCTCGATTAATTTATCCTTAGAGCTTGCCGCTAAAGCCGTAGATGTAGATCGTAGTTATTTATGGAAAAACACTATTGTTGATGATATAATTTGCTGCACTAAACTAGCCGAATGGGCCAATACCGATATTTTTGATGCACCTAATCCGGCTACTTTTCCTCAAAATTTGGCATATCAAAGCATTTATCCCGACTGGGAGCAATTTTATGATACTACACGCACCCTAAATAATGAAACTGTGGACATGGATAAGGTTTTTGCTTCTTTTCCGGTGATGAAAAAAGTTAAAGCGATGATGGTGGTGCCAATTTATATCGAAAACCGCTTTTGGGGTTTTGTGGGTTTTGACGAAACCAAGTACTTACGCAATTTTACTAAAGAGGAAAAGGATATTTTAACCGTAGGCGGCACCTTAATTGCCTCGGCTATCGACAGGCAAATTACGGCTCGCGATTTATTAGAAGCCAAGGAAAAAGCTATTTTAAGCGCCCAAGCTAAATCCGACTTTTTATCGAGGATGAGCCATGAAATTCGCACCCCGATGAATGCAATTATCGGCATGACCAATTTAGCCCGCAAAAATAGCGATTTGGATAAAATTCAGGGCTATTTAGGCAAAGTAAATTCCTCGTCGCAGCAATTATTAAGTTTAATCAATGATATTTTGGATATGTCTAAAATTGATGCTAATAAATTAGAAATTGTCGAAAGCGAATTTGATTTCGACCGGATGATGGAGCATGTTTTTAATGTTATCCAAGTAAAAATGGACGAAAAACAGCTGGAATTCAATTATATATTTGATCATCTTTTCGAGCGCAATATGATTAGCGACGAATTACGCATTTCGCAGGTATTAACTAATTTGCTAAGCAATGCTGTAAAATTTACTCCTAATTATGGTACAATTTCTTTAATCGTAAAAGAGCAAGTTATTAACGAAAGCAAATCGCAATTACATATCGAGGTTAATGATACCGGGGTGGGTATTTCCCCGGATCGTCAAAAGAATTTATTCCAATCTTTTGAGCAAGCCGATGGTTCTATTACCCGTCAATATGGCGGTACCGGTTTAGGGCTTGCTATTTGCAAAAAAATTATCGAATTGATGGATGGTAAAATTTGGATAGAAAGCGAAGAAGGCAAAGGTGCTAAGTTTATCTTCGAGATTGAGGTAAATTGGGGCAGCAAACGTGATATCATTGCTAAAAATGCGGTTTTAAGCAGTGATGTAAATATTTTAATTGTAGACGACTCGGAAATTGCCTGCGAGAATTTTAGCCATATTTTAAGTGATGCCGGCTTAAACCATGATATTGTAAATAGCGGCGAGGAAGCTTTGGAGCTGGTAAAAGCTAATTTGGCGCAGGGTAAAAGCTATGATATTTGCTTTATCGATTATAGCATGCCCGGCCTAAACGGGGCAGAAACCGCCTCGGCGATGCAAAAGCTAACCGGATCGGCAGCGCAGGTGATTATGATATCATCATATAATTGGGACGAGATTCGCAATGAGGCGGCCGAGCATGGGGTAAACAAATTTTTGGCCAAGCCGATTATGCCCTCTACTTTTTTTGATACGGTAGTGCAGATGGTGGGTTCGGGCATTGTAAAGGATATGCCTGATGATGACTTAGAGCCGGATAATTGGCAGCATAAATTTGTACTTTTGGCCGAAGATATCGAAATTAACCGCGAAATTGTGCTAAGTATTTTAGAAGATAGCAAGTTAAACATAGATATTGCTACTAATGGCAAAGAAGCTTATGAAATTTTTAAGCAAAATATGGATAAATACGATTTAATCTTAATGGATATTCAGATGCCGATTATGGATGGCATTAGTGCAACTAAAAGCATTAGGGCATTAAGCGAGCCTAAAGCCCAGCAAATCCCGATTATAGCGATGACGGCTAATGCCTTTAAAGAGGATGAACAGGCCTGCATAGCAGCCGGCATGAATGGCCATATAGCTAAACCGATCGAGATTGACAAATTATTTAATACTTTAGATATGTATTTAAATTAGGAGCTGTTATATGAGCCAATTATATCAGCAAATATATGATTTAGTACGAGCCATTCCTTATGGCCAGGTAAAAACATATGGCCAGATAGCAGCATTAACGGGTAATCCTCGCCGGGCTAAAGTTGTGGGGCAGGCAATGTACAGCTGTAAAGACAGTAGCGTGCCTTGCCATCGAGTAGTAAATAAAAAAGGCGGTATCAGCCCTATTTTTACCAATCAGTATCAATTATTGCAAGCAGAGGGCATAGAATTTATAGATGCCAGCCATGTAAACATGGCCAAATATACTTAAACGTTTTTGCTTTTGCAAAAAGCTAAGCACGAGCCCCTAATCCGAACCCCGTTCGGATTAGGGGCTTTTGCTGCTTTTTGTTAGCCGGGTTGTGGGGATTTTGCTGCTTTTTGTTAGCCGGGTTGTGGGTTTCTTCAATTTATCGGCGGATATTTATATTTGTTGTGCTTCGTGTGTTGCAGGGTTTTCCTGCCCTCGCCTACATTTGCTAGTTTATTTTCTTTAGTCGCAGAGGGGGCGT
>CAYJPF010000123.1:0-7831 GCA_964372025.1 uncultured Peptococcaceae bacterium
CGGTTTTTGCCCCGTCTGGGAAATTAAAAATAAAGGCCGCAATGTTTGAGGAGCGTAAGCGACGAGTTATGCGGCCTTAGCGGAAACGAGTCCACATTACAGCGCTGGGTCCGCTGATGCGCAACAGCGGTCGTTTTTGGTTACTTTTTGCGACCAAAAAGTAACGCCCCCTCTGCGACTAAAGAAAATAGACTAGCAAACGTAGGCGAGGGCAGAAAAACCTTTCAACACACGAAATACAACCCAAACCAACTATCCGCCGATAATATTGAAGAAACCCACAACCCAGCTAACAAAAAGCAGCAAAAAAATCACAACCAAACTGGGTTCGGATTTGGTACCTGGTGGCTAGCGTAAAAGGACTTGAACCCATACAACCCAAACAAACTATCCGCCAAAAAACATAAAAAACCCACAACCCAGCTAACAAAACGCAACAAAAAAACAAAGCCTCACAACCCAGCCAACAAAAAAAAACAAAAAAACAAAGCCACGGGCTATTTCGGCTACGCCGAAAGCCGTATATGGCTGTTTTGGCTGCGCCAAAAGGCGCCGGTTTTAAGCCTATTTTACTTCCTGTCAGCTTTTTTGTTGGGATTTTGATTTGCTTGCTTAGTTTTTTTAGTTGGCTTAAAACCTTTTTAAGACCTTGGGGCTCTGCCCCTGAGCTAGTGCCAAAATCTCAGATTTTGAGCACTAGCTACGTGCATAGCTGTGGGTTAGCTTTAGCTAAGTCCAGCTAGGTCAAAACCCCGCAATTTTTTGTAAAAAATTGAGTAAAACTTTAAATAAAAAAGCAGGGTGCATTTATTGCACCCTGCTGCTAATTCTTAACTTAACTACCGGTAATTCTAAAACCTTCCGGCAAAGGATCGCCATCTTCCAGCACTAATTGGCAAAAACCCATGATATGCGCATTGCCACTTACCTCAGGAATAATCGCTGCATAATCGCCAACCTTGGTATCTTCGATTACCTTGCCATACATAGGGGTATCGATAATGCTTAAATTGATTAACTTTTGATCCCTTTGCATTTCACCTTTACCATAATGCAAAGCTACTCGGCCGCCGGTACCGGTGCCGGTAGGCGAGCGGTCGATTTGGCCTTCGGCAAAAATGCATACATTTTTGGTATGAATATTTTGGCCATCTTGCTTAAGCGGCTCATAAAAAATAGTGCCGTATAGCCAATCAATACCCGGTTCATCAGGGTGGATAAATTTATGTTCGGCCATAACCTGATGCTTAATTTCCATGCCAATTTTAACCAGCTTTTCGGCATTTTCGGGGTTAACATTAAGGCCAATTTTGCTTACATCTACATAAACATAAAAAGCGCCGCCATAGGCGATATCGGCACTAATTTGGCCAATACCTTCTACATTAACGGTAATATCTTTTTTATAGATAAAGCAAGGCACATTCTGGAAGCGTACCTGCTTAACAGAGCCATTTTCGATATCGGCAAAAGCGGTAATGCGGCCGGCCGGGCTATCGATACGTACAATATTCTCGCCTTCTTTTTTCTCCAAAATGCCGGTTTCTAGGGCTACTTTGGTAACGGCGATAATGCCATGGCCACACATCGAGCTTAACCCTTCATTATGGGTAAATAATACCCCTAAATCGCCATCTTCGGTTACCGGCGGCACTAAAATGCAGCCGTACATGCCGCTATGGCCGCGCGGCTCCAACATCATCATCTTGCGCAAATGATCATAGTTTTTTAGCATATAATCGCGCTTTTCTAAAATGGTTTTGCCGGGCAAAGGCGGTAGGCCGGCGGTGATAATTCTTAAAGGTTCGCCCCCGGTATGGGCATCAATGCATTGAATATAGTTTTTAAAATTTAACATGTTTGCCTCCTTAAGTTATAAGTGTTTGACCCAAATTTTGCTGTTTTGCGGCCTGATACAGGGTATTGGCCACCATAATATCAAATAAAGCCATGCCTACTGATTTGTAAAAAGTGGTGCCATTACAATCAATATCGGCCGCCTTAATTGCTTGGATTAGGGGGATAATATTTTGTTCTGCAAACCAGCCTTTTTTAAGCGGGGTGATTAGGTCGCCTGCTTCTTCTAAGGCAAATTCTACATCGATATAAATTTTATCTAAGAGGCCGTAAATGGCCGGCGGATACTCATGCATAGTAGGCTTATAAGAACCAATGCCAATAAAATGTTTATTCTTGATTAAAGCAGCATCATCAGGGATAGCAGGCTCTAAAGATGGGGTTACGGTAATGATAATTTCGGCTAAGGCTATGGCATCGGCCACATTGGCGCAGGCTTTAAATTTTAGATGAGGCAAATCTTTGCTTAAGCGGGCGGCTAAATCCTCGGCTTTAGCCGGGGAAATATCATAAATATAAACTTGCTCTAAAGGCCGCATATAGGCCGCATACAGGGTTTGATAATAACCTTGCACGCCGGCACCGATTATAGCCAGGCTGCGGCAATTGGCCGGGGTAGTATATTTAATGCCGCAAGCGCCCACCGCACCGGTACGATAAGCAGTAATCGAAGCGCCATCTAAAATGGCCTCTACCTGCCCGGTTTGGGGATTGTTTAAGAGCATTAAGCCCTGGATAGTTGGCAAATTATACTGGGCATTGGCTGTTGATAAGGTTAGAATTTTAGTGCCTTTAATTTGCTCGGTAAAACAAGGCATATATAAATAGGTTTCGTCTTCGTTTACATTAACGGTTATCCTATCCGGCTGCTTAAATTGCTTGGCCAGATAAATTTCCATAGCCTGCTCGCAAGCGGCGATGATTTGGCCAAAATCAGCAATTTGGGCAATGGTTTCGCGGTTTAAATATAACATGTTTGCCTCCTTATATATTGATGATTATTTTAGATGATAAAAATTTAAGAACATGTAGTAAAATCTGGTATTATGCTGAGGCCTTATTGCTTTTTTACATACTAAAAAGCAATACCACATCCTTTTGGTTGAGGTATCGCTTAATTTATGGATTAATATTCAATGCCTAAACGATCCATTACCGTTTTTAAAGAATCCATCTCCAGGAAAAAGATGATATTAGAATGTAAATTGTTTTGCTCGTTTTCGGCAATAGTAAAGCCGCCATCGATGAACATTACCCGATCGCCAACTTCGCCAAATTCAATAATCGGCACGCTTAGCAGGGAACCTGCCATATCTACCGCTACATAAGGCACGCTAATATCAATAGTTAATCCGGTTAGGGAGCTAATTGAGTTTACATAGGCCGAGGCCAAAATATTGCCGATTTCCTGGATAACCGAATTGCCCATTTCATCATAAACAATACTGTCATCACTTTGGTCGGATGCTTGCCCCAGTAAGGTATCGATAATCAATTTAGCATTGGGGATATTTGATAAAAACATCATCATGCCACTAACATCGCCATGAAAGTTTACCAAAACGCCAACAGTTAGGGTTTCGGCACCACCTAGGCAGTTAATGGCTGTATCAAAATCAACAATTCTAACCGAGGGGATATTAATATCTACAACTTTGCCCATCATCGAGCTTAAAGAAGTAGCCGCATTGCCGGAACCGATATTGCCAATTTCCCGCAATACATCAAGATGCATATCGTTTAACTCTTCATAATTATTAATCAAGTTATCACCGCCTTATTTAAGTAAGGGTTTAGTTAAGTTTTAAACATGTCTTTACTAAAAATTCGTTTTTAAATGGCTATATCCTCTTTTTTTAATAACTAATCTCCAAAACAAACACCCATATTTTTGCCAATTTTAATTAACTGATGATTTAGTGGAACTAACTTTTGCTTACCGGCAATTTGGCTTAAGGGGATAGATACAATATCATTGCCTTGTAAGGCCATCATCACCCCAAAATTGCCCTCGGCCACCGCTTGCACCGCTTTAGCCCCATAGCGGCTCGAAAGCAAACGATCATAGGGATTAGGCCGCCCGCCCCTTTGCAAATGCCCCAAAACCATCGAGCGCGACTCAATTTGGGTAGCATCCTCCAGCTTTTCGGCCAAATAATGGCCAATACCGCCTAAACGAATTGGGTCGGGGCTATCGTCCATCATTTCCTTAATAATCATTTCGCCGCCAATTTCTTTGGCGCCTTCGGCCGCTACCACCAGGCTAAAGCTTTTGCCTTGCTCGCGGCGCTTTAAAATTGCCTTTTTAATTTGCTCGATATTATAGCCAATTTCCGGGATTAAAATAATATCGGCACCACCGGCCATGCCTGCATAAAGTGCTATCCAGCCGGCATAACGCCCCATAACCTCGAGCACCATAATCCGATGATGCGATTCGGCTGTGGCATGGAGGCTATCTAGGGCATAGGTTGCGGTATCTACTGCGGTATGAAAACCAAAGGTAAAATCGGTATGCATTAAATCATTATCAATTGTTTTAGGCACGCCTACAATATTTACGCCCATTTGCCTAAAATCCTCGCCCGAGGCCATAGTGCCATCGCCGCCGATTAAAATTAAGGCATCGATATTATGCTTTTGCAAATTGGCTTTGGCCTGCTCGCGCATATCCTGATAGCGGCCTTGCCAAAAATAATTGGCCGGATTATGCTTATTGGATGTGCCCAAAACCGTGCCGCCTTTATCCAAAATATTGGCTACATCGGCCGAGCTAAAGCTGCGCCAATCATCTTCTACCAGGCCACGATAGCCATCTTTAAAGCCAATTACCTGCCAGCCATGCTCATTGATGGCTGTTCTTACTACGGCTCTAATTACCGCATTTAGGCCGGGGCAATCGCCGCCACCGGTTAAGATTGCTATATTTTTGCTCATAAAATCCTCCTTATCTGAATGGCCAAAACCGATAATTTGGCTTGGCCGGTTGCTCAAAGTTCATGGCTGCCAAAAATTGCTCGGCATAGGTTAGATTAATATTCAAATCCAAGTGCTCGATTTGCTGAGCCAAGTTTTCGATAGCTTCCATCGTATGTAAATTGCCGAGGCAAATATATGCCCCTTGCCAGGCAGCATTGGCAATTAATTTGATTTTATCTGTAGCAATATCGGGGATAAGCCCAATATTTTTAGCCGCCTCGATATCGATATGCGCGCCATAGGATTCGGCAATTAAAATTTGGCTTAGATCTTTTTCGGTGGCATAAAATTCGGCCAGCAAGGTTTGGATAGCCGCATAAATGCTGCCTTTGGCCAATTGTAATTGGCGGATATCATGCTGATCGATATAAATATCGGGATTATTACGGCCACGTGATAAAACAATATCGCCGCCGCTTAAAGTGCGGGAAAAATGATTGGCTAAATGCGAAGGCAACTGATTATGAAAAACAATTCGCCCATCAATATCCAATAAGCCATGGCGCAATAATTCATAAGAGGCCGAGATTAAGCCGGCCCCGCAAATGCCTCGCGGTGCGGCATCGCGTACTGTATTTAGGGCGATAAAATTATCCATTACCACCCTTTCGATAGCGCCGGTAGTGGCACGCATACCGCAGGATAGGCCAATGCCCTCTAAGGCGGGGGTGGCCACCGAGGTTATCAAAATGCGGCCACGGCCGGCCAAAACAATTTCGGTAGAAAGGCCAATATCTAAAAGCAGGGTTAAATTATCCTGCTCGATTTTTTGCTCTAGGCCGGCTGCTAAAATGGCGGCAATGGTATCAGCGCCAATATCCATGGCCGCACCCGATAATAAAAAAATATTGGCCTGAGGGATAAGGCTTTTTAAAGGGGTTTGGCCAATCTCCTTTTTACGCAGTTTTTGCCAGGTTTTATCTTGCTTATCCTGCCGATTAATAGTGGGCATTTCGCCCCATAATATTTGGCCTAAGGCGGTATTGGCGGCGATGATAATGGTATTGATAGTGGCCGGATCGAGGCCGCTTTTCATCTTTAGGCGCAGGATTAATTGCTCTAAATCATGATAAAGCAAATCCTTAAGCTCGTTAACGCCATTGGTACGCTCTTTGATATACTTAAGCCTAGCCCCCATATCGCCTAAAATATCGCATTGGCTATTACTGCGAGCACTAATAGCCGGTATCGATAGGCTTTGATTATCGATAAGCCCTGCTACAATTGTGCCTGCTCCTAAATCTACAACTAAGGCCAGGCCTTCGGGCTTGGGAATAATTTTTTCGGGCTTGGGGCTTAGCGGCGCTTTTTGATCGGGGATAAAGATATGAGCATCGCCATCAATATTGCGCTCGGAGGCCAGCATCCAGCCATCGGCTAATTCGTAGGTAGAAAATACCGCTTCTTCGGCGGTAGGGTTTATAGCAACCGAAATACTGCCTTTTTCCAGGCGGCATTTTTCCTCGCCTTCGCCAATAATGCCATTGACTAAAAGCAAGGTATAAAGGCTATCGCCATTATAGGCAGTTAAAGTTTCCTGTTGGGGTTCGATATAGATTTGGCAATTAGTTTGTGCTTTCATCTTTTATCCTAACTAATTTTTTATCTTAGCTAATTTCCTCAATCATGGCTATGGCCTGGCAGGCAATGCCTTGCTGGCTGCCTAGGGCATCTAAGCCTTCATTGGTGGTGGCCTTAATGCTTACCATGTCCAGCGGCAGGCCTAAGGCGGCAGTTAAATTTTCCTGCATTTGTGATACATAGGGCAATAATTTAGGTTTTTCGGCAATAATAACCGTATCGATATTTACCACTTTCCAGCCGCAATCCTTAAGCAAGGTAGCAATATGATTTAAAATAAGCATGCTGGAAATACCCTCGTATTCGGGATCGGTATCGGGAAAGTGCAGGCCGATATCGCCTAAGGCGGCAGCGCCCAGCAGGGCATCGGCGATGGCATGGGCTAAAGCATCGGCATCGCTATGCCCCAGCAGCCCTAAATGATGTTCTATTTCTACCCCGCCTAAAATTAATTTGCGATCTTCCACCAGGCGGTGAATATCGTATCCTAGACCAATTCTCATCTTTGTACTCCTTCTTGCCATAAAGCGCGAGCTAAGGCTAAATCTTTGGGTTCTGTTAATTTAAAATTATTATGTTTGGCCAAAACATAGGCGCAATTATGATTAGCAGCCTGCACAATGGCGGCATCATCGGTAAAGTTGCTGGGGTTTTCTACCTGGTGATAGGCTTTAAGCAAAAGCTGCTGCTCAAATATTTGCGGTGTTTGGGCGGCCAATAATTGCTCTCTGGGTACTAACCGGCCGCAAAATTGATTATCGCGATAGCGAATGGTATCGCTAATAGGGGCTGCTAAAATGGCAGCTTGATGGGTTTTAGCCGCTTCGATTACCGCTAAGATATCATCCGGGTGGGTAAGTGGGCGAGCGGCATCATGAATAGCTATATATTGGGCTTCTTCCGGCTTTGGCTTTGGCAAGCAGGCAAGGGCATTGTTTACCGATTGGGCACGGCTTTTGCCTCCATATACCAGGGTTGGCTTTTGATTATAGCCGCTAATTAGCTCTTTTATTATTGCTTCGTCATTGGGGTTGATTACTACAATTAGCTGTTTGCTAAAGGGTTGCCATAATTCTATTACCCTGTTTAGCACGGGTTTGCCGGCTAAATCTAGGAGGATTTTGTTTTTTGTTGATTGCATTCTTTGGCCGCTGCCGGCTGCTACTATTATGGTTATTATTTCCATAATGTACCTCTTTTTTGTTGCTTTTTGTTTTTGTTGTGTTTCTTGGGTTGAAAGGTTTGTCTTTTATGTTTGTTGCGTTTTGTTAGCTGGGCTGTGGGTTTTTTATGTTTTTTGGCGGATAGTTGTTTGGGTTGTACTTCGTATATTGCAGGGTTTTCCTGCCCTCGCCTACGTTTGTTAGTTTATTTTCTTTAGTCGCAGAGGGGGCGTTACTTTTTGGTCGCAAAA
>CAYJPF010000124.1:0-7693 GCA_964372025.1 uncultured Peptococcaceae bacterium
ATACAGCGTTACTCTCGATGCCCGTACGCCTCGTTTCTCGGCTACGGTCACGCCTTCGGCGCCCTTCGTGTCGGTCTGCGATGCCTGGATTTTTTCGTTGACGCCGCAGATTG
The DNA here is from genome assembly GCA_964372025.1 of uncultured Peptococcaceae bacterium. Classification (GTDB taxonomy): domain Bacteria; phylum Bacillota; class Dehalobacteriia; order UBA4068; family UBA4068; genus CAYJBP01. The sequence continues at coordinate 114 of CAYJPF010000124.1, forward strand.
CCTTTTTTGAACGGCCTGTGAAATTTGACTTTTTCAACGGGCTGTTAGATACCCCAAATACCCTCAAATCGAGACCTCTGGACAATAAACTGTGCAAAGGTCTCATACTTACTATACACATTTTTTCTGTATGGCAATGACAGCTTCCCGTATTCTACTGAAAATATATTCTTCCATTTCTGCATCACCGTCTTCAAGATTTAAGCACAATGCGTCGCCGCCCAAAAGTCCTTGGGGAACAAAGTCTCCAAGCCCTTGGGGGTCTGTCACCATGCTTGCATAAAAGCATACTGACAACCATCGCGCTTCTGGTTCATCGTCTACCACATCCACAAGGACAAAGAGCTCGTCGGCTTGTTGTTTTTTATGGCGTGCTCGTAAGGAATAGCTGATGCTTGGACGATCTCTAAAATCTAAAAGCATATCAGGCAAACTGCAAAGGTATGCATAGTATGCTTGAAAAGCTTTTTTGCCTCCCAATGGGTCGTGATCCCAGAGCGTTAGCCAAGCGTCAATTTGATTACACACAACAGTATTTTCCATGCTTTTGCCTTTGTTTTATAGTGAGTATTGTTTGAAAACGCTGATTTAATGCCTTTTCGCTCTTTGATTGCAGCAGATTCGTTTCGCAAAAAATCGTGCATATGTCTCATAATATTGCGATGTTTCCCAAATTCGTCTTCTTTCCGAGCCGAAGGGCGCCGCAGGCGTAGCCGTTAGGTGAGGGCGAAAGATTACGGATATAGAGCAAGGCTGTCAATGAGCAAAAAGCCGATAACTCAGCGTTTCCCTTGTTTTATGCGTCCGTAAAAGGAGACAATGCGCGCAGTTTTGACACAACAGTCGGAAGGGTTGCGAGTGTGTGCTGTATATCTTGTTCCGTGGTATAACGTGACAGCGAGAGTCGAATAGCGCCGTGCGCGTATGTAAAGGGCACACCCATGGCGCGCAGTACATGAGATGGTTCTAAAGTACCTGATGTGCAGGCAGAACCGGAGCTTGCGCATATGCCACACCTATCAAGCATAAGGAGTATAGCTTCTCCTTCGATATATTTAAAGGATATGTTTGATGTATTTGTTAACCTTTGATCAGTATCGCCATTTACAACACAATCAGCAATACGGGCAAGCAGTCCTTGTTCTAGTGTGTCACGCAGCGCACTAATATGCTGTGCATCTTTTTGCAAATGTGTGTATGCAAGTTCTGCTGCCTTGCCAAAACCTATAATATAAGGGACATTTTCAGTACCTGCACGACGTCCGTGCTCTTGATGCCCACCGAGGATGAGTGGGCGTAGACGAGCCCCTTTACGTACATATAAAGCCCCAATGCCCTTGGGCGCATGAAGTTTGTGACCGGAAAGTGCCAAAAAGTCCACAGGAATTTTTTGTACGTCTATGGCAATTTTTCCTACAGCTTGTACGGCGTCAGTATGAAAAGCAATCCCGCGCTCTTTTGCCATATGCGCCATTTTTTCAATGGGATAGATGTTCCCCACCTCATTGTTGGCATACATGATGGAGACAAGCGCTGTATCATTGCGCAGTGCATCTTTATATTCGTCAAGGTCAATGCGTCCTTTGAAGTCAACAGATAAATATGTTACAGTATATCCTGAGTTTTCATAGTGACGCGCAACATTCAACACTGCAGGATGTTCGACCTTTGTAGTGACGAGATGTTTTTTGTTTGGTTGACTTTTCAATGCAGAGAAAAGAGCCGTATTGTCGCTTTCACTGCCGCATGATGTTATAAGAATTTCTTCGACATGGGCGTTTATAAGAGCAGCGATATGCTCGCGAGCCTCCAGCACAGCCCTGCTGACATTACCACCAAAACTATGCATACTTGATGGATTACCATAGTACGTACCAAAATATGGAGTCATGACCTCTATAACTTCGGGCGCTACTTGTGTTGTCGCATTATTATCTAAGTATATAATGGCCATAACTTACCTCGTTGCAACTTCTTCTACAGTAATATGCGAATCGACAAATTGACGCAGGCTTGCTTCTACAAGATTTTTCATAGTGACTTGGCTTGACGGACATTGTGCACAGCGCCCGCACAAACGCACGATGACTTTTGTTCCTTCAACGTCTACAAGCTCGATGTCACCATTGTCTGCTATAAGTTTAGGGCGTATTTCCTCATCAAGTGTTTTCATTACAAGCTGCATACGCTGAATATTGCTCATGGGCTTAGGACGTGTAACCTCCTGTAGTTGTGAGGGGTGTTGTGATAATATTTCTGCAATTTTTTCAAGGCAATCCCCGCACGCACCGCCGGCCTTGGTATAATGCGTGATTTCTTCCACACTTTTAAGACCATTTTCATCGATAGCGCGACGGATCTGGGTGTCTGTAATGCCAAAACATCGACACACAAGCTGCCCATCGTCGTGTGTATGCGATATGACAGTTTCACCGCGAAATTGTCGAATAGCAGCCTCAAGTGCTTCTTGCCCCATGACAGAGCAGTGCATTTTCTCCTTGGGGAGGCCGCCAAGTCGTTCTGCAATATCCTTGTTTGTAATTTTCATTGCCTCATCTATGTGAAGGCCTTTGATCATTTCGGTAAGCACTGAACTTGAGGCAATGGCGCTGGCGCAACCGAATGTCTGAAAGCGTGCGTCGGTAATAATATTTTTGGTATCTATTTTAAGATAAAGTTTCAAAGCGTCGCCGCAAGCAAGGCTCCCGACTTCTCCAATGGCGTCGGCATCCGGCAATGCACCGGCATTTTGTGGATTTAAAAAGTGCTCATGAACCTTTTCCGTATAATCCCACATAGTAGACTCCTCATGAAATACGCATTTTATTGTTCTCATCAAGGGGAGTATGCAGCGAGCGCCTTCTCCGTGAAAGAACAATGCTTTATGAAAGCTGCGTGTTTTTTATATATTGCGTGTCATTATTTTCTGAATGTAACACTGGAAATATTTTCCTTGTCAATTGAGCGATTTTTTACACGAATGCATAAGATCATGCAAGGTCATCTTGCGTAAAAACGAGCGCGTGTGTTGATCGAATTGTTCCCAAAAAGGTCGTGTCGGACATGCATTTATTCTGTCACACGCTGACGACTGTGTAAGACATGTAACAGGAGAAAGCTCACCTTCAAGATGTAAAAAAACTTGTTCCAAATTAATATCTTGGGGATCACACGCGAGAGCGTAGCCACCACCAATACCACGCGTTGAACGCATGATACCAAGGGGTTTGAGGGAGCGGACAATATGCTCAAGATAACCTTGGGAAATACCTTCTTCCTTCGCAAGTTCAGCAAGGTGTATAAGGCGATTTTGTGGGCTTGAGGCGAGGCTGATTAAAAAGCGTAAACCATAGCGCGTTCTGGTTGAAAATTTCATATATACTCCAAAAAAGGTAGTTTCAATAAATCCTTAACAAGGGGAAACGCTGATTTAATCGAATTTTTGTTTTTTGACAGCGTTGCTCTCTATATCCGTACGCCTCGTTCTTCGGCTACGCCTGCGGCGCCCTTCGGGTAGGAAGGAAGACGAATTTTGGGAAGCCCACGATATATTAGACATATATGAGGGGTTCACGAAATGAGTTTGACGCTGTCAAAAGGCAAAAAGATATTAAACCAGTGTTTCCAAAAGGATTGGAACGCAAGTTAGCAGGCCGTTGAAAAAGTGTAATCTGCGGCGTCCCCTTCGGAGCGGAGATAAAAAGTCAAAGCGCTTATGTATGTCTAATATACCGCGCGCCTTGATTTTTTTCGCTTCCTTGCACCTCACACTTTTTGAACGGGCTGCCCAAAATGGAGTTTTTCAACAGCCCGTTAAGGGAGACGAGCTTGCTTTGAGGGAATATACTTTTATAGTATTTGACCGAAAAAATAAGCGAAGTCTGACGCAGAGATAAGCGAAAAGATGAATTTGACGATACCTCCTAGTCTGATTCACGCCAAATGCGAGCGCCCACCGCACAGAGTTTTTTTTCAATATTTTCATATCCTCTGTCAAGATGATAAATGCGTTGGACGCGTGTTTTCCCCGATGCGCAAAGGCCAGCCAAGACGAACGCTGCGCTTGCGCGCAAGTCTGAAGCCATCACAGGTGCACCTTTAAGAGCCTGCACACCACGAACCATGGCTGATCTGCCAGATATTTTAATGTCTGCGCCCATACGTACAAGCTCTGGCACATGCATAAATCTGTTCTCAAAAATATTTTCTTCTACAAGCGAATTTCCATTGGCAAGACACATGAGTGCCATGATTTGCGCTTGCATATCAGTGGGGAAGCCCGGATGCGGGCGAGTGCGAATATCAATACCTGTTAGGCTGTGTGGGCCGTCTGCGCATCGAACACGCACATGACTGTCGTTTTTTTCAATGGTGACGCCCATATTTTGCAATTTTCTCATGACAGTTTCCAGTTCTTCCCATGGACAATTGTTTAGGCGGATATCGCCGCCAGTGATGGCCGCTGCCACCATGAATGTGCCAGCTTCAATGCGATCCGGCATTATTGCATAGTCACCTCCTCGGAGCGTAGTAACACCGCGAATGCGTATGGTGCTTGTGCCATGCCCTTCGATCTGTGCACCACTTGCAATAAGGAAACGTGCAAGATCGATAATTTCAGGTTCGCGTGCTACATTTTCCAAAATAGTTTCACCTTCTGCAAGGCTTGCTGCCATGAGGAGATTTTCTGTGCCGCCAACCGTGGGCATGTCAAAAATGACATGCGCGCCTACAAGTTTTTTACAGCTTGCTAAAATGTATCCGTCTTGCAATTCAAAGGTCGCGCCCATTTTTTCTAAGCCCTTAAGGTGTTGATCAACAGGACGTGCGCCTATGGCGCAACCGCCCGGAAGTGCAACTTTTGCTTTTCCGATACGCGCAAGGAGGGGGCCAAGACACAGGACAGATGCACGCATGGTTTTTACAAGATCATATGGCGCTTCTGGTTTTAAGTCACACGGTTCAATGCGCACTGTATCTGCGTGGGCAGACGTCGGGCAGCCTAGGATATCTAAAAGCTTTAATGTCGTTCTAATATCACGAAGTTGTGGGACGTTTGTATAGGTGATGGGGCTTTCAAGGAGAATAGATGCAAAAAGAATGGGAAGAGCGGCATTTTTTGAACCGCCGATGTGCATTTCTCCTTGCAGAGGAATGCCTCCTTCGATAACAAGATAGTCCATATATAGTACTCCGAGTAAGGGAAACGTTGAGAAAAAATTGTGTGTCGCCATATGTACAGGAATATGTGAATTGACATCCTCCCCTCCCCAAAGTGAGGGGATTCCTAGCAACTCTTTAAGAGTCCTAAGTGGGTTCCTGTTTCAATGAGACTGCCCAGAGGAAAAAAGCTTGGTTTTCGCTGTAATATTCCTGCAATGAGGAATTTTACAGTTGCGAACTAACCCTATATTCCTCTAGGTCTCACTGCCTCTCCACAGGCTAGCACGGCAAGCCCTGCCGCTGATTGAATGATACTAGGCTTTACAAAAAAAAGTCAATGCAAAAAATCCAGTTAAGGAAGCTCGCACTATCCTCCCCCTGAAGGGGGAGGTTTTAGGCTCGCAATTTGATAATCGCGCAAAGCTTGCGTCAAAGGCTTTTCTTTTGGCATGACTAAAATCAAACTGCGCAAAAATATCCTTTTTATGCAGTATCTTTTTGCACTCGGTGCTTTTTGGCAAGCCAAGCATGGCTACAACCGTCCTGTTGCTTTTTATAGACATGTAATTTATCACGCTTACCCATTGAAATAACAGTCACCGTCACAATATCTTCATCCACGCGATAGACAAGCCTCAGTCCTGCTTTTTAAAGCTTTATTTTGTAGCAATACTTCATTCCGTGAAGCTTTGCAGAGGGGATATGCGGATTATTGAGTCTTTCTGAGAGTTTTTTCTTAAATTGCTCACGGGCATCCAAGGGAAGTTTTTGCCACTCCTCAAGCGCAAGAACATGAAATCGCAATTGGTATGCCATGCACCTGCTCCCTACAAAGAATCAAGGTCAGCAATCTTTATAAAAGGGCCATCTTGTCGCTCTTGCACAATTTTCGTGTCCTCACGATCTTCCACACGCTCCAAAAGCTGCATAAGGTATTCATAATATGCCGCAGGTACAAGGTATGCTTCCGGTTTATTATGGTTAAGAATGGCCACAGATTCACCATTGAGGCTGCCGATAATATTGGCATAATTTCGTTTTAATTGCGTGACGCTTACTGCGTGTGTGGTATAAATGGCATCCATAAAAGCTCCCAAAAAGATGTTTTATTTAATGTCTAAGTAAATGCTTTTCTGTGAGAGGTCAATACTTACTTCACCACCAAGCAGGCACGGCACACGTCATTCTAATTTGCCCCGGAGTCCTCCATGGCCTTGACATCCGCTAAACATTTTAAATACTTTAAAAAAATAAGTTCTTTTAAAATATATTTTAATGTGTTACGCTTATTGCCAAAATTATTATGGGGTGAGCGTCATGATGAAAATGCTTCAAATTGCTATGGCGGAGGTTGAAAAAGCCTCCAGCCATCAAGGGTACAAATATCACATTCAAGATATTCTTGTTTCTCTGATGTTGGGTTTAATGTGCGGTCTCAAAACTATTGAAGAAATTCATCATTGGTGCACTGTGCCACACAATGAGGCTTTTCTATTTAAAGAGTTTTCAATCAAAAAGACACCCTGTAAATCACACTTTGAGAGTTTTCACCTTACGATAGATGAGATTCTTTTGTTATGTAAAAAGTACTCGTAAAGCATCTAAAAATCAATATTCCGTTTAGAAAATTATCCGAAATAGGGCAAAGCCTATCGGTCGGTGAAAACTCTCAAAAGATTTACCTTATGTGCACATTGTCCTTTTCCTTGTGCGCCAGTTGGCGTTCTATCCAGTCCCTATTAAAACCCTGCTCGTTAAGTAAGGTCGAGGCCATTGCTCTACAGCCATGAATACACATTTCAAGACCTCTGCGCAATTCATTGCGCGAGGTCTTATTTCATGACAAGATGCTTTTGGAAAATGACTGTGTCTCAATGCTTGAACTTGTCGGAAAATATCATTCCCAAGTTCAAGCATAATTCCGTCAAAAGCGTCTTTTTTCATTAAAGAACAAGCAAAGGGCTGTACTTTATGAAAAATCCTGCTGAAGAGTTTTTAACGCTTGAGGAAGTAGCCGATATATTACACCTTGACCAACGCACCATAAAGAAAGTAGCATGTGTGTTAGGTGGTAGGCGTATTGGTTACTGCTGGCGTTTCAGGTGGAGTGCAGTGCCCGCGTATTTTGACAATGCCAAGTTTGAGAACATACCAGGCAAAGGAAACCGCCCAATTTTTTGAATGGTCGGCAAGAGTAATCATCCTAATGACATCGAGGCAAGCAAGTTGCGTGAAGTTCTTCTCCGCAAGGAAAAAGCACGGCTCATTATATGTGGTTGGACATGGCGAGCTGCCAAACAGTGGCCTGCTCATTACAGGACAAGCAAAGAAAGCTTGCCTTGGAGGGGATAACGACCCTTAGCAGGCCGTTGAAAAAGTACCATCTGCGGCGTCAACGAAAAAAATCCAGACATCTT